>NZ_JBSHBN010000119.1:0-28378 GCF_053612025.1 Kitasatospora sp. NPDC054768 | reverse complement strand
GTACGACACCCCCCGGCGCTGGGGTACGTACCCCCGCGCCGGGGGGTGTCGTACCCCCGCGCCGGGGGGTGGAACAAGACGAAGGTGAAAAAGACGAAACTGATGCGCCTCCGGCGCGAGCCGGTGGTGACGCCCGTAGGGCATCTACAGGTAGTAGCGCGCGCGCGATGCGCAGCGGCTGCGCCGCGTCCAACGGCACCAGCAGTTCGGCGAAGTCGACGGGTGGCGGCGTCCGGATGACCCGGGAGCAGGCGGCGAAGGTGAGGGTCGTGGTGTCCGCGTTCCCGACGGAGCTGTCCACGTTGCCGGCCAAGCCGCTGCCCGCCCGCGTCCCGGCGAACCCGCTGGGCAACCTGATCCGCGAGCAGCTCAAGCACCGCACCCCGGAGCAGCTGACGGAGCGGATCCAGCGCCGCTGGATCACCCGCGGCTATCTGGCGAAGCTCGGTGGGCTGGATCCCCTGGAGACAGCCAAGACGGGGGTGGGACTGGCGGTCGAGCTGGTGAAGCCTTCACCGGACTGCCCGGACCTCTCGTGCGAGGACGGGGTGATCATTGGTTCGGGTGCACCGTGCCGCGCGTGCGAGATGCGCAACGCCGACCGACGTACGGGCAGCAAAGGTGGTGTTCCGCAGCAAACCGGCTGCCAGGGCGACGGACCAGCGAAGTGGTGGTGTGTCACCGACGGCTGTGGATACAACTCGTATGGCGCAGGATCGGCTGACGGCTTGTGCCACGACTGTCGCGCCGAGCAGGAGCTTGGGCCGATCGACCCGGCCGAGCTTGCGGAAGCTGCTCGGGCCTTTGCGGCAGCGGGCTTCCGACCCGATGCCGCAAACTGACCCTTCGCGAGGGCGCTGAGCGCCTTCCTGCAGAACGCCCTGCCCCACCGTCGGGCCCCTCCGACCGATCGGACACACCGTGGACGAGTCCGCCCACCCCAACAGGCACTACCTCCTCGTCACCCCCGACGGGGAGCTGGTGTCCGGCGTCGCCCCGCTGCGGGAGATCCGCCGACGCCTGGAGCAGGACGCCGGGATCGGGGAGGCCGGCTTCGAGTACGTCTCCGGCACGGGCCACCCCATCGCGGTCTACTACTTCGTGCCCTACGACCAGGACACGCGGCGGGTGAACACCACCGCAGGCGGCATGTACTGGGAACTCACCGCGCCGACCGGCGCGCAGGACGCGACCGCGCTCGACCCGGAGCTGCGGAAGATCCGGCTTCGCGGCCCGGTCGCGTTCGTCACCAGGGACACCGAAGCGGTGAGCGTCGACGATCAGCAGCACCGGGTGCGGCTGGCACACCACCAGGCGGTCGCCAGGCTGCGCGCCAAGGGCTGGTTGCCGGAGCCTCGGCCCCAGGCCGCGCGGACGGCGCCCCAGCCCAGGGCCCGCCCCCTGCCGGTGGAGGGCCAGGTGCGGGGGGAGGGAATCGCCGAGTCGCTGGCGGCCGAGCTCCGCGAGCACGTCCACTTCCGCAGCCTGGCCGCCGACAGGGTCCGCGAGTACCTGTCCCGCGTCGTAGGCCAGTGGGCCACCCGCAGCGGATGGGAACCCGAGCGGGAGGCACCGGCCGAACGGCCGGAGGACGGCGAGCACGACCTCCTGTGCCGCCACCCCGCCCTGCCCTGGCTGGTCATCGAGATCGAGCGCGGCAACCGGCGCGCCACCGCTGACAAGCTCGCCCGCGCTGCCGCCAACGGACACGTCGCGATCTGGCTGCGCTGGGCCGGCCCGGCACCCAAGGCCGTCCCGGCCGGAGTTCTGCTGATCCACCTGGCCGCCGTCCCGACAGCCCGCAACGGAGACCGGCGCGCCTACACCCTCACCGAACAGGCCGCAGCCGCGGCCGCGGTCATCATCGGCCGCTGACCGATCCACGTTCCGAACCGAACTCAAGGAGTACGCATGAGCACCACCCCCTGGCCCGACTTCTGGCAGGGCTACGAGGCTCGGACGCCCCGGACCATCGCCGGCGACCTCGCGAGCGAGGTGCGCAGCTACGCGGACGGTCAGGCCCAGGAGCCGGACGACGCGATCTCGCTGGCCATCACCAGTGCCGAGGCGACCCGGGCCGTGGTGGACGCCCTCGACCACGAGTGGGCGCTCTACACCCCGGAGCAGGCCGCCGTCCTCAGCTCGGCGCTGTTCGCCCAGGTCGACGCCGCCGGCATCGCCCTCCAGCGCCTGCGTTCCGTCCTTGCCCAGGTCGAGGGCCGGGGCGATTGCGGGCCGGCCGACCGTGCCCACGCCCTCATCAAGACCGCCGCCGACGACCTGCTCTCCGTCGCCCCCGCTCACGCCGACGCCGTGGTCGGCGAACTGGCGGCGCTGCCGGCCACCGTCGTCCTGCCGTCCGGCCCGCACGACACGCTCGTCGCCGTCGCCGAGCTCTTGGGGGGAGCGCTCAAGCTCCGGCACGAGCCCGGCGAACAGGGCGACAGCTCGGACGGCTGCGGATGCACGGTCGAACTGGACAGGGACGGTCGGCCGCACTGGGTGTTCGGCCGAGGGGACTCCCGCTGGTACCTGCTCGCGATCGACGAGGGCGAGCCCCAGCCCGACGGCACCGTCCTCCACACCGACGTCGTCGACCTCGACCTCACCGACCCCTGCCCCCACCCCGCGCACCTCGCCGCCGAGGTGCGCGCCCTCCTGTAGGCGGCAGGCGTCAGGGGAGACGCCACCCGCGACGTTGCCCCGGCCGCCCCGGCGAGTCGCCGCCGGGGCGGCCGGGCCCGCTACCAGGGCGCTGACCAGTCGTTATACATCGGTCTGCCCGTTGTTTCGTGATGCCCGTACTGGTGACGGAACCCGGTGGTACGTGGTCACGTGGGGCGGCGGCCGGTCAGTTCCTGCCAGCGGTCGTAGGCGGTTTCCAGTTCGCGACGGGCCCGGGAGACGCGAAGGTTCAGCTCGGCGGTGACCTTCTGCACCTTCTGTTCGGCCCGGCGGGCGTTTCCGGTATCGGCGGTGACGCGCTTCAGTTCCGCTTCGGCCTCGGGGATGAGGGCTCGGAACCGTTGGAGGGCGGGGCCGACGCCGGCGATGGCGTTGTGGACGTGGACGACGAAGGCCCGTACGTCCGCCTCGGGGGTGTCCTCCAGTGCGAGGGTGAGCAGCTCGCGCTGGCCGTCGGGCGGGGTCAGGTAGATGTAGGCCTCCGTGGGGGAGTACTGGTCGTCGATTGTGAGCCCGAGGAGCGGGTGGGTGGCGCCGGCGTGCACCCGCAGGGCGTGCTCGTACAGATCCAGGTGGTTCCCGAGAGAGTGGAGCAGCGCCCCGCGGAAGCTGGGGTCGCGCAGCGCGGCCAGGTCGAGCTCGGCCTTCCTCACCCGGGCCTGATGCTCGCGCGCGGCGTTGGCCGCGGCCGAGCGGGCATGCTCCTGCTCGGCGGCCACGTTCTGCTCCGCCCGGCGCAGGTTCTCCCGGGCCGTGCCCAGCCTCTGCCGTTCGCGGCTGTAGCGGGGGTCGAAGGCGTGTCGCCAGGTGCCGGGGTAGAGGCTCATCCACCAGGCCACAGTGGCTGCGGCGGCCAGGACCACCACGATCGACCAGAACACCGTGGCCCACACGGTTTCCGCCACGGTTTCTCCTCGACTGGGTCCGGTTGTACGAGTGCGCTCCGGTTGTGTCGGCGGTGCCCGCCGCCCACTGCCGGGTGAGGGGTCAGTGGGTGGCGTCTACGGCGATGCCGACGAGCTGGAGGATGGCGTGGCCCCAAGAGGTGGCGGCGATCAGGACGCCGAAGGTGACGGCGGTGAAGACGGTGAACGCCTCGTCGACGCGGCTGCGGGCGTGAGTGGTGCGCCGTAGGCGGGCGATGATGATGACCGCGAGGACCACCGTCGCGCTGATCTGCACTGCCTACCCCCGGGTCTCGGCTTGACGCTGCGTGATGCCTTGGTCACCAGGCGCCTTGCTGCATTCGGGTGAGCATGCCAGAAGCGCTCGCCGTCCGGGGCTGGTTCGGGGAAATCAGGCGGACGCGAACAGCCCCATCGACTGGCCGCCGGTCGCGCCCGTGAAGCCGCCCAGCCACCGATGACCGCCAGCAGTGGCCGCCGACCTCGGCGGCCGGGAAGGATCAGGGTGAGCCGGGAGATCGACGAGGGCCTGGAGCGTGCCAAGCGCACCCGCCCGATCCCGCAGTCTGTCCAGGCCCGGATGCGCTTCCTGCTCAAGGGCGCCAAGGGCTCCACCAAGCAGCTCGCCCAGGACCTCGGCGTCTCCCAGCGCACCGTCCAGGGCTGGTTCAAGGGTCAGGGCCCTCCGAAGCTCGCCGCCGCGAAGGCCGTCGAGCAGAAGTCCGCATCGCCTGGCAGCCGCGGGCGGCTTCACGCTGTACATCAGCGGCACGTTCGGGTTCGGCTCCACCGACGACCCCCGCCCGCGCACCATCACCCACAAGATGCCCAGCGACGTCGCCCTCCCCTTCTCGGTCTTCCCCACCCCGGCCGGGTGCGCCGCCTGCCCTACCGGTGGCCCGGGTACGGGCGGCAACCGGGCCGCCATGGCGGTCAGCCGGTCCGGGCCTGGCTGGTCGCGGCGTGCTCCGCCCCCGAACCCGTGGCCAGCGCCCGGATGCGCTGGACCATCCCGTTGCCGCCTGCCCTGGGCAGTTGCCCTTGCCCTTGGTGGCCGGTGCCCGTGCCGGGCTGGGGCGCCTTTCGTACCGGCCTGCCCGACCACCTGGTCCGCCGGACGACTGCGCAGTCCCCAGCGTTGAACCCCACCTGGACGAGACAGGGATGCCCAACCTGCACGACCCCGGCAGGAGTCGGGCCGGCCTCGTGGTCCTTAGGCCCGTGCTGGAGCAGCAGCCACCACTCCCGGCAGGGCACGGGCACCAGCCACCTGGTGAAGGAGCGCGGCAAGGGCCCCTCGGGGCCCGGTTCCGGCGGCAGCCGGAATGTCGTGATCGGCGCCGTGCAGTCCAGCTGCAACGATCGCGAGCCCGGGCCACGGTGCCGGCCCGGGGAGCGGGAGCGGCACGGGTCGTGAGCCCGCCGGAGGCCGGGCGGTGGAAGCAGTGGCCGTGCACCGGTGTCGCGGCCTGCGGGATCGGGCGGAGCCCGATGGGCGAGCGTGCGACGGCGAGTGGTTCTTGGGTATGTAAAGAGGCGCGGCGCTCTGACCTGGGGAAACGTGGAACGAATGTGGGGTTGTAACCCTCATTACCGACGAGTAGCTGAGGGTTGTAGTCCCACACTCGGGATCCGGCGCGCCGAATGCGGGTCCTAGACCCACAAAAGTTATCTCCTGGGATAACCTTTGGTGGTGATCAGTCCCTCGACGGGCGGCCGTGTGGTGCGCCTTCCCTCGTCCCGGCCGGGCAGGCAGCCCGCCAAGCCCCCGCCGCCCGAGACCGCGGGCGGGCAGAACGTCGTTGCGATCCGCCTGGAGCCGGGCGAGTCCGTCTCGGTGAACCCGGCCCCGGTGTCGGAGCCGGCGGCCGGTCGGCGTGAGGACTTCGACTTCCTCGGGCACACCTTCTACATGGCTTCCAAGGAGCTGTCGGCGAAGCTGCCGTTCATCGGCCTGACCGCGACCGAGTACGACGTGTGGCACACCATGCTCGGCGCGCAGCTCAAGGGCGGAGTCGTCCTGACCACCGTCATCAAGCTCGGCGAGCGCCTGGGCATCGGCCGCAAGGAAGCCGGGGAGGCTCTGGCGAAGTTCCTCGACATGGGCTTCATGTGGCTGGAGAAGCGCGGCCGCTACCGGATCAACCCGCGCATCGCCTTCTGGGGCAGCAGTGCCGAGCAGCAGCGCGCCCTGGCGCTGATGCCCGACAGCATCCCCGAGATCCGTCTGCCCGAGGGCGAGGTCCGACCGCCGCGCCGCACCCGCCGACCTAAGCTGGAGTCGCTGTGATGACCGCCGAACGCCACGACCACGACCAGGAGACAGCGACCTTCCTGACCGCCGAGGACTCGGTTTTCACGGCGCAGGATCTCTCGCGTGCGCTGCCCCTGTACCGGTTGACGACCCTGCAGTACGACGTGTGGCACACGGTGCTCAGCGAGATGACGGACGGCGGCTGGGTCCCCCTCACGCTGGAGGAGATCGCCGACCGGCTCGGAACCAAGAAGAGCAACATCTCCCCGGCCCTCGGGCGCCTGGCCGAGCTCGGTTTGATCTGGCGCGTCTCCAACGGCCTGCACCGCATCAACCCGCGGATCGCCTTCAAGGGCAGCCAGGAGGAGTGGGTCGAGGCGCTCTCCGAGGTGCCGGCCGACGTCCCCGAGGTGATCCTCCCGGCCTACCACCGCCGGCCGCCGCGCGGCGGCCGCGGAGGGCTGGCCGCCACCGGCTGAACGAACGACGCCCGCTGACCACGAAGTGCGGGTTGGAAGCCCACAAAAGTTATCGCCAGGCATAACCTGTCGGGCTGCCGTCGGCGAAGTCCGGCGGTCTCGGGCAGCCGAATGCCAGTGGATCCGCCTCGGTGGCGGCACGGTCGGCTGGCATGTTCGCGGCCGAAATCTTGCAGGTCAAAGCCCTGGTCACCACAGAAGCGCGGGTCTAGCATCCTCGGCACGGCGGCTCCACCACAGCACCACCGGGCCGCCGGGCAGAGCAGCCGCGCCATGCCTCCCCGGCGCTGCTGGCCTCCCACCGGCCGGGCCCCGAGGAACACCCCCTTGCCTCCTCGGGACCCGGTCGCGCCGCGCTCCGTTCCCGGACGTCGGACGGAAGGCGCGGATCTACGGGGCCTTGTGTCTGCGGCGGCGGGAGCGTGCGGCCCGCTGCATCTCGGCCTCGGCCAGGTGCCGGCGGCCGGCGGCGAGGTCTTGGCGGACCTGTTCCTCAACGGCGGTGAACACCTGGTAGTAGGTCTGGTCGTACGCCTCGATCAGCTGGTAGGTCCACATCCCCGGGATGACGTCCCGGCCCAGGAGCTCCCGCTCGACCAGGCCGGCCTGCTCCTCGTGCCCGGCCTGGCGCAGCATCCGCACCGCCTCGGCGGGCATCCGGTCGGCGCCGCCGGTCATGTGGTGCACCGTGTACAGGTGGCCGCAGGCCCGCTCGGTGTACTCCAACGCCTTCGACAGCATCCCCAGCGCCTTGACCGTCGCAGCGCCCACCCCTGACGGTCGGTGGTGCGCCCCGTCCGGCTCTTCGGCCCTGACGTCATCTGTCACCGATGCCTCCCGACGTGCTCGCCCGACCCCTTCACCGTCGTCCGGCCCGGGAGTGGGCGCATGCGCAGGAGGCCGACCGGCGGTCAGGCCGCCCGCGCCTCGCCGGTGTCCGGGCGGGCGGCCTGCTTGAGCTTCATCTCGGCCTTGTGCCGGTTGTCCGCCCCGGCCCAGTACGGGTGGGCGTACAGCTCGGCGCTGGCCGCGGCGAACGCGGCCCGCTTCTCCTCGGTCGGGTCGGCGGCCCAGTCGGTTTCGGCGGCGTACCAGCGGCGCTGGAGGTCGAGCAGGTCAGCGGGGAAACCGGAGTCGGACACCGGCCCGTCGTAGATCGCACACCCGTGCGGTCGGTGGCGCCGCAAGCATCAGGAGGGCTACGAGATGTCGGCAAGTGGCGCTTCTCGTTCCCCCGCGAGTGGGATGGTTTGTCGACCAGCCGGCGATAGGGGAGTAGCGATGTCATCTCAGAGGCCCGTCCCGCCCCAGCCGCCCCGGGGCTCGTTGATATCCCTCGGTGGTGACGGGGTGCTGCGGGTGGGCGTGTGGCAGACCGTGGCCAGAGGCGCGAGCATCCAGACCATCGACGGCACGGGCAAGCGGATCACCGTGACGCGGCTTTTCGTGACCGGGCTGTTCGCGTTTGCGTTGAAGAAGAAGACCGGGGCGTTGTCGGTGGTGGTGTGCGGAGCGGATGGGGACAGCGCGACGGTGAAGGTTCCGGCGAAGCGGGCGCAGGACGTGATGGCGTGGGCCATCGCGTTCAACGCTTGGTCCGAGGCGAACGGCTGAGATGTCGTCGTGGTGCCCGGGGAGTCGTTCGTGGCTCGCCGCGTACAGGGGTGCGTCGGTGCGATGCCGGTCGTCGTGCGCGCGGGGTGCCGGGGAGTTCAGGGCAGTTCCCAGACAGTGGTCTGGAGTTTCTGCTGGCCGTTGGCGGATACGCCGCTGGGGGTGAAGTAGCCGACGCGTCCGGCGGTGGTGCCGAAGCAGGCGGTGGAGCCGGCGGGGACGTTGGTGCTGCGCTGGCCGGGGTTGGTGTTGAGGAGGTCGACGCACTGCTGGCGCCGGGGTGGTGCGGTTCCGGCCCAGAGCACGATCGTGTTGCCGAAGAACTGACTGGGATCGCAGACGAGCTGGCAGGTCATTGAGATGTCGCCGGTGAGTGCGCGTTGCGGCGGGACGGGGTCGAGGGACCAGGCCGTTGTCGGGATTCCGGTACTGGTTCCGTCGTCGAGGGTCAGCGTTCCGCGCCAGCGCACGCCCACGGTGGCCGGAGGCGCGGTGGACGGCGTTTCCGCGGCCGGCGGTGGCGGTGGTTGCGTCGGAGTCGGTGTGGGTGACGGCGTCGGAGTTGGCGTGGGCGTTGGTGTCGGCGTCGAGGTTGGCGTGGGCGTCGGTTCCGGGGTGGGCGACGGCGCAGGTGCGGGCGTGATCGTCTCGCGGGCCGGCGCCGGGGCGATCGGCTGCGACTGCCGCTGGAGCAGCACCACTCCCCAGACGATCGCCGCCACGGCGAAGAGTACGAGGGCCAGCGCGGCCAGAGCGCGTGACAGGGAGCGCTGTTCCCGGGGGGAGACAGGGCCGTTTCCGGAGGCCGGGGGCAGGCCCCGCCACGTGAGAGGCCGCCGGGCGAGGCCCGCCTTCTCGTCGTTCTCACGGGCGACCAGGGCGCTGAGGTGGTCGATGTCGGCCAGGAGCCGGCGGCGCCGCTCGGCCAGGCCCGCGCGCCGGTGCCCGACGTCCGCGGCCTGCGCGGCCAGGGCCGCGTGCTGCCCGGCCTGTGCCGCGCTTGCGGGCCCGGCCATGTCCTGCAGGGCCTGGGCCCGGGCGGCCAGCTCGGCAAGCCGCAGGGTCGCCTGGGCCTCCTTCTCCTGGACCTCGCGCAGTTCCCGCTCCCGCCAGTACAGCGCGGCCCGTTCGCTGTTGCGTCCCCCCACCGGACCGAGCGCATGCTCGTACAGGACGGTCACCATGCGCCGCACATCGGCGGTCAGCGGCGCGCTTCCCCGCCGGTCGGCTTCCTCCAGGAGCGCTTCCACGTACCCGCTCAGCGGCAGCCGGTCCCCGTTCTCGTAGCGCGAGACGGAGGAGATGCTGCCGCCGTGCAGGGCGACCATCGCGCGCTGGGACAGCCCGGCGTTCTCCCGCAGCAGCCGCAGCTGCGTACCCAGGGTCCGGGCCGCCTCCGGTGAACCCGCCTCCCCGGCCGGTACCGGGCTGCCCGCACCGTTCCCGTCCGGCCCGCCGCCGTCGCCAGCCATCGCCACGTCCCGCTCCCCGGCCCTCGGAAAACTTCCCCTCCCGGAAACCCGCTGCTCCCAGGAGGGAACACCGAGCCTAGGGGTGAAGGTCGGTGGCAGGGCCAAGACGGCTCATCTCCCACCGACCTGACGGGATGCCATCCATGACCGACCCCTTTCTGCTCCGCTTGGCCGCCGCCCCCGCGCGAACCGTCGCCGTCGTGCTCAGCGCGCTCCTGCTGCTGCTCGTGGTCCTGGCCAGCCTGCCCGCGCTCCTCCTGCTGTCCGCCACCACCCGCGGCCAGCGCCGGACCGACCGCCTCGTCCACCAGATCACTGCCTGGACCGCCACCGTCCTGACCGGCCCGGCCGGCCGCGCACCCACCGCGGCCAAGCCCCGGTGAAGCCTGCCCCCGGGGCGGCCACGACCTCCGCCCCGGACCCTCCGGGCGAATACCGCCGAATGCTGTCCTGTCTCAAATGATCTTGACCGTTTGTCAAACGATCTTGATCACATTGGAATGGTTAGCTGTGATCACGAGGTTCGGCTTCACTGGAGCATGTGGGGGCTGACGCCCTGGTCGCCGGCCAAGGCGGCAGGTTGCTGGCCCGCGATGCTCCAGTAGGCTGCGCTGACCATGGATACGCACGCCGAGCCCGAGCAGATTCGGCACGGCGCGGTCGCTTCCGGTCCGCCGATCCGGCAGCTCTTCCGGGATGTCATCGCCGACCGCCTGCCGGGCCGCAGGCCGCCCCAGGCGGCGATGCTGTTCGACGCCGAGATCGACCCCTCCTGGGACGACCGGAGCTTCCTTGGCGACTTCTACAACGAGATCCTCCACCAGGACACCTGTCAGCCGGCCACCGCCGACGGCCTCGTCCTGCTCACGGCCCTGGCTGTCGACGACCGGGTTCCCGCCCGACACCGGTTCCAAGCAGTCGGCCTGCTGTTCAGGGCCGCCACCGTCGCCGAGCGCCACCTCGCTGAGACGTGGCTGGCCACTCCGCAACACGCCGATTCCGACAGCGAGGCCCGGGCCCGCGGCGCGGTTCAGGCCCGCACGCCAGATCTGCTGACCCGCTGGCCGGCCGAATGCCCGGCGGTTCGGCTGGCCCTCGCCGGCCTCGCCGTTGTCTTTCCCACCGACCGGACCCTTCCAGCCCTGACTGCACGCCTGCAGACCTTCATCCACCAGCATTCCCAGGGCAGCGACATCGGCGACTACGTGCGCTTCGTTCTTGTCCTGGCCGCCCAGGACGAGGACCGGATTCTCGCGGTGACCGAGAAGCTCACCGACGCCTACTGGACGGGAACGGCGCGAGGAGTGCCGACACGGGCACGGGCCCTCCACCTCCTCGGCCAGATGCTGACCAAGGTCGGAGCCGGACTCAGCGGGCTACGCGCCGGGCAGTGACACCCCGTGGGCATCGCGGGTCTCGTGGACATCCTGGGCCGATTGGCCACTACTTCACGAGTCCGAACCCGTCCGGGAACGCTGTCAGGAATTCATGGCGGCCGGGATCGGTCTCGACTTCGGTCATTGCGTTGATCACCTGCTGGAACTCCGCGCGCTGGGAGCTCGACAGGCGATCCACCACTGCGGCGACGCCCTCCAGCGCCTTCACCGCATCGTCCTGATCCATGAGGTCGTCGTCCGCGCTCTCGACGAACCTGGTGAGGTCCACGAGCGCCTCCGCCAGGGCACGGGTCAGCGACGGGTAATGCGACATGAACGACCCTCTCGAAGGTGGTGGCCGCGGAACTCTCCGCGTACCCAATCACATGCGGCGGACACGCTGGAGGAAGGCGTTGATGGCGGTGTAGGTGAGCGGTGTGTCGTGGTCGTCCATCATTCTGGCCCAGATCTGCGCGGTCGACAGGCCAGCCCCGGCCAGGGCGCGGATGCGGCGGCGCTGGGCGTCGTTGGCGGGTACGGCCCGGGCCTGCCGTCGGACCGGTTGCTGCTGGAGGGCTCGGCGCAGGTCCTTGCGACGTAGTCCGTGGCGCCGGGCGACCAGTCGCCAGGGAACGCCGTTGCGGGGTTGTGTCGACGCGAGAAGCAGGTCGATTCCGCGGAAGAGTTCACGCTGCGCGGGCTCGCGCAGGTCGGCGGGCTTGTGCTGCTCGGGCTGCGGCCTGCCGGGGGCGTCGGAGAGGGCGCGTTGCAGGTCGGCCAGCCGGCGTCCGGCGAACTGGGCGAGGAGGGCGATGTCGGGCTTGCCGATAGTCGACTGCCTGGAGTGGAGTCAGCTCGCGCAAATTGGCGCTGAGGGGGAGCCGTATCTGGTCAGCTTCCTTGACATCCTGTGGACGGTCGGCCTGGTCGGGGTGGATGATCCGGTCATGCCGACTGAAGAAGAGCTCGATTCCATGGAGGTGCGCATCGCGGCCGCATCCGTGGGTGCGTGGGTTCCCGTGCTGGAGACTCGCGGTGCGACCGGCGGCGCGAGCTGTATCCAGATCGCCCCAGCCACTGCTGTGGAGGACGATGAGATCTATCTCAGTCGGTTCATCAACGGAGAACTGGTCCAGGTCAGTCCGGACTTGCAACTGGATGCCGATCTCGATTTCATCGCTTCTGCGCGGCAGGACATGCCCCGCCTGATCGCTGAGGTGAGGCGACTGCGAGGCCTGCTTCAGGAGGACAGTGACCGGCGGCATGCCGCTTTCGTGGCGCTCCGCGAGCTCGGGCGAAGCCTCGACTACCGTGACCGGGCGGATGCCGGTCGCGGCCTGGCGGCCTTCGCCGACATGCAGGAGGCCCTCGGGCCGCTGCTGGAGCTCGTGCTCGACTCGGGTGACACCTTCGTCACCCGAGTGACCACAGAAGCCATGCTTCGGCGAATGGACAGGGCCGGGCTGACGGTAGTCGCCTCCGCGATGGCGGTCGCCAACTCGAATCACAGCGATTGGATCCACACCGCAATCGTCGACGTGTTCAGCATCTTCTCCGAGGACCGGGACAAAGCGATGCAGCTGTGCGAGGAGATGCTGCGGGACACCGACGACCGGGTTGCCCTGGGGGCCCGTCAGCTGCACGACATCCTGGCCGAGATCGACCCCGTTCTTCGCCCCGCGTAGCGCGGATCATCCCGGCGGGGTTGCGATCTGAGCTTCGAGGTCGGCGACGCGGCGGTCTTGGAACCGCAGGTTCGATCGGGCAGCCTTGAGTCGTTCGTCGAAGGACTTGTTGTCGGCGGTGAGCTGGCGGACGCGCTGCTTGAGGGTGGTGTTCTCGGTGGTGATCCGCTGGATGGCCTCCTGGGTCCACTCAGCTTCCAAGTCGCGTACCTGTCCGAGGAGTTCCCCGATGCGGGTGCGCTGGGTGAGGATCTCGGCGTGGGCGGCCTTGAGGCCGTCCTCGGCGTTCAGGGCCCGCTCGCGCCAGGTCGCTTCGCGTGCCTCGTCCTGGTCGGCGACCATCTGGGTCCGGCGTTCGCCGGCCTCCGCCATCGCGGCGGCGACTGCGGCCCTGGCGTCGGGGTGGTCGTAGAGGAAGGTGCGGGAGACGTTCGCGCGGCGGGCGACGGCGGCGACGCTGACCTGGGTCTTCTCGCGGCGGAGCCGGGTGATGGCGTCGCGGACCCGTTCGAGGGCGGCTGCGGTTCTGCGGTGGCGGGCGGCCAGGGCCGCGGCGGTGCGCGGGTCGGGGACAGTGGTGGTCACGCGCATTGCTCCTGATCATCGGTGGTGTCGTCGACCTGGTCCTGTTCGTCGTCGGCGGCCTGGGCGAGGTCGGCGGCGCGGAAGGCGGTGGACCACACGCGGTGGAAGTAGTCCTGGGGTTTGCGCAGGTCCAGGGCGAGGGCGTCGTCGAGGAGCCCGAGTCCGGCCAGGGCGCTCTCCAGGCCGTCGATGGCGCGGGCGGTGGGTTCGAAGTAGCGGTGCAGGTACTCCGCGGTGGCGTCGTCGGGGGCACCTTCAGCCAAGAGTCGCCACTGTTCGCGTTTGCGCCGCCAGTAGAGGAGGTCGGCGCCGGACAGCACGAACTTGTCGCAGTTGTGGCAGCCCAGGTTCCACGGGCAGGTGCCGCCTTCGACGACGGGCTGGAAGGTGCAGAACCCGCCCTCGGCCGGGGTGCTGCGGCGCGAGAGGTCGATCGCCAGGGCCTGGGCCTGCTCGCGGGTGAGCGGGGTCGCGTCCCCGGCCAGGAGTTCCCCCGGCTTCGCGGTGCCGGGGCCGGCGACCCAGACGTGCTGGAGCACGTTCTCCAGATCAGTGCTGGTCAGGTGCACGTAATGCTCCGCCATGCGGTCTGAAACCTGGCCGAGATAGCGCCGGATGTGGGTCAGCGTCGCACCAGCCCGCAACAAGCTGGTGGCCCAAGACCATCTGGCAAACAATCAAGGTCATTTGTCATAGGACAACACCCCCTTCGTCAGCGAGTTGGTTCCGTGCTGCCCCGATTCGGCGGATGTGCGGATGCGGATGTGCGCCAAAAAGTGCGATCCAAAAGTGACTTTCACGCTAGAGTTCTCGTTGGAGGTGAGGTTGTGACTGACGACCTGTTCGCGTCGATCGACGCGCTGCTTGCCCGGCCGCGTCCGGTGGACGACCTGCCGGTGCCCGCGGAGCGGGAGCGGCTGCGCAAGGCCGGTGATTACACCCAGGAGGAGCTGGCGGCCGCGTTGCGGACGCGGCGGGAGACGATCGTGCGCTGGGAGGCCGGGACGACGGAGCCCCGCCCGCCCAAGCGCGAGGTGTACATCCGGTTCCTCGCGACGCTGGCGCTCCAGCACGGCACCGTGGAGCCCACCGAGTGGCTGCGCCGTGCGCAGGTCGCCGGTCTCGTGCGCACCGACAGCGCCGCCGCGTCCGCGCCGGTTCCGGCCGAGACCGTCGCGCCCGCCGAGACGGTACGGCAGACCGCCCTCTCGGAGCCCGCCGTCGTCGAGGAGCCCGCCGCCGCCCCGGTCCCGGTCCCGGAGGCGTTCGCCGCCGTCCCGGTGTCCGAGCAGCCGATCCCGGTGGCGCAGCCGGTGATGCTGGACCAGAACCCGGACGCCTCGCTGCTGATGGCGCAGCCGGCGCCGTGCGTCCAGTGCGGGCAGCCGACGCCGTACCGTGCGCAGGGCCGGCCGATGCACCTGGGCGGGTTTTGCCGCCCAAGCACCGTTCCGGCCTTCGCGCAGCCCGCCCCCGGCGCCCCGGTGGCCGTGGCGTCGCCGGAGCTGGCCGCCTCGGTCGCTCCGGTCGCTCCGATCGCTGCGCCCTGCCGGGCCGCCCCCGCCACCCCCGCGTCGGCGGCGTCCCGGCGCGGTACGCCGTCCCGCCCGGCCGCCGGTGCGGTGTCGCGGACGCGGAAGACGGCGGCGAAGAAGCCGGCCGCCGAGGCGGGCCCGGCGGACTGGGAAACGGCCGCCGCTGCGCGGTTCCCCGCCGGGCCGCTGGCGGTGGTGGATGTTGCCCCGTCCGGCCGGGGCCTGGTGGCCTACCTCGCCGACGGCACGGTGGCGTCGACCGCGCCGGTCGGGCGCACGCTCGCCGACGTCGTCGAGTGGGCGCTGGAGACCGGGCTTGGCTCGCCCAGGTTGCACCGGCACGGCAAGGACGGCGACGCCCTGGTCGTCCTCACCGACGCCGCCCTGGCCGAGCTCGGCCTGCCGCCGCTCGGGCGGGACGAGAAGAAGGACTTCGTCCAGCGCCTGGGCCAGCTGCCGAAGAACCACAAGGCCGTCAAGCAGGTTGAGAAGGCCGGCTGGCTGCTGACCCAGCGCGGCCTGGGTCCCTGGGCGCGGATCTACCGCACGCCCGAGGACGGCAAGCGCCAGTGCGTCCAGCTGTGCATCCCCGCCTGGGGCGCCCTCGCGAGCGGTGGCTGGCAGATCCCGGACGGCCTCGGCGCGGCCGACCTGGCCCGTCTGCTCGGCACCTACGCCACCCGCGTCCTCACCCCCCGCGGCTCCACCGCCGTCTCCGGCCTCGAACTCGTCACCGCGCTGCGCCCGCCGACCCGGGCGGTGCGCACCGAGTCCGGCTGGACGTCCGGGCCGGTGGAGGGCTCCCGGCCGAAGGAGTCGTTCGACCCGGCGCCGTCGGAGGTCCCGGAGATGCATCCGCTTGCCCAGGACCGGGAGCCGGGTGGCGCGCTGGTGACAGAGGCGTGGGACTGGCACCGGCCCCTCACCGACGCTGAGAAGGCCGCTGGCTGGGCGGTGGGCCTCGACGTGAACATGGCCTTCCTCGCAGCCTCGGGCCGTCTGGTGCTGCCGCTGTCCGGCCCGGTGCACGAGCTGAACCCGGTCTTCGACCCGAAGATCCCCGGCTCCTGGCTGGTCGACCTGTCCGACGTCGACACCAACCCGCTCCTCCCGTCGCCGTTCACCGCCGACGGCTCGCGGCCGACGGGGCCAGCCTGGTACTCCACGGTGAAGGTCGCCTACGCGGTGGAGCTCGGCGCGACCGTGCGGCCGCTGGAGGGCTGGCTGCGGCACGAGCACGGCCCCTACCTCGACCCGTGGCACAAGCGGCTCCGCGCGGCGTACGTGGAGACGATGGCGGCCCTCGGCGTGCCGCTCACCCTCGCCGACACCGACCCGGTCGCGTTCCTGGACGCCATGGCCGCCATCAAGACCAACGGCGACCCGGCGGAGCTGGCGGTGCTCACCGCGATCAAGCAGACCGCCAAGGGCGGCATCGGCAAGATGCGCGAACGCCCCCGCGGACACGGCTACAAGCCCGGCGAGCGCTGGGCGGCCCTGGAGCGGCCGACCTGGGACCCGCTGATGCGCGCCCTGGTCATCGACACCGCCACCGTCAACCTCCACCGCAAGCTCCGCCGCATGGCCGCCGACACCGGCCTGTACGCCTTCGCCGTCCTCTCGGACTGCGCGGTGTTCGCCTCCCCCGGCCCCGGCGCCCTGGACGTCCTCACCAAGCCGGACGGCACCCTCACCACCTCGCTGCGCCTCGGGGTGTCGCCGGGGCTGGTGAAGTTCGAGGGCTCCCGGCCGATGACCGAGATCGCCGAGCTCATCGCCGACGACACGAACCCGGCCCGGCACATCAAGACCGGTGGCGTCGTCTCCGCCGACGAGTAGTCCCGTACGGCCCGCCGGCACCCGTCCGGCGGGCCGCCACCCATGACCACCAGCAGCGGCCGCCGCCCTCGGCGGCCGGGAAGGAGACCAGTGTGAGCCGGGAGATTGACGAGGGCCTGGAGCGGGCCGAGCGCACCAAGCCGATCCCGCAGTCCGTTCCCGCCCGGATGCGGTTCCTGCTCAAGGGCGCCAAGGGCTCCACGAAGAAACTCGCTCAGGACCTCGGCGTCAGCCAGCGCACCGTGCAGCGCTGGCTCAAGGGACAGGGCACCCCGAAGCCAGCCGCCGCCAAGGCCATCGAGAACAAGGTCCGCGCCAGCTGGCAGCCGCGGGTGAAGCAGCGGGTGCGCCGCGACGCCGAGAAGAACGGCTTCATGCTCCACATCCAGGCGACCTTCGGCTACAGCGCGGCCGGCGGCTCCACCGACGACCCCCGCCAGCGCACGATCACCCAGAAGATGCCCGGCTCGGTGGCCCAGCGGCTGTACGACGCCCGCGACGCCGGAGCCAGCCAGGCCGAGCAGGAACGGATCCTCGCCGAGGGCCTGCGCGAGCACTACTTCAAGGACAACGGGCACCGCGCCCGCGGCCTCGACGTCGAGCTGAACGACATCGCGTGGATGGACGTCGAGCTGTAGCACCCTCCTCCAGCGGCCACCGTGTCGCCGGAAACGAAAGTCCCGGCCGCTCCAAACGGTCGGGACTTTTCTATTTCAACGGGCTCTGGACGGAATTCACCGGTGGAATTCGAGAACCATACGGCTCACCGGTCAGGTACCGGCCGCCTCGCCGGTCGGCGCCGGGTACAGCAGCGCGGCGGTGTCGAACGCGGCGCGCACCATGTTCACGGCCATGACCGGGGTCAGGGCCGTGCTGGTCAGGTCGCCGTGGGCGAGCTTGTTGCGCAGCTGGCGGCCGGCGCTGAGCCGGTCGGCGAGGTCGGCCGCGATGACACCGGTGGCGGCGGCGTGCTCGATGAGCTGCTGGAACGTCTTCTTCACGCCCAGGTGCTCGGCGAGGGCACGCTCCAGGGCGAACAGCGAGTGTGTGACGGCGACGGTGGTGAACTCGTACCGGTAGTAGGAGTGCCGGATCAGCTCCCGCGACGTCTCCAGCGCGCTTACCACGTACGCGGGAGCGTTCTCGGGCACCACCAGGTCGGCGACCAGGTCGTGCATGTCCGAGTAGTGGGTCACGAAGTGGTGGGCACGCGGGTCGGGTACCGGCCAGGGCAACGGTCCGGGCAGCGGCGGGAGCACATCCATCCGCGCAGTCTCGTCCGCCGGCCGTGCACGGCGCCACCGGTTTCGTGCAGCGGGCCGCACCCGACGCCTGATGGCATGTTCGCGCCCGAAAGAACGCAGGTCAAAGCCCTAGCAACCTGACGATCACAGGTCTAGCATTCCCGCCACGGCGGCCCCACCACAGCACCACCGGGCCGCCGAGCAGAGCAGCAGCGCCACGCCCCCGGCGCAGCTGGCCTCCCACCGGCCGGGTCCTGCGGACCATCCCCCTGTCTCCCGGGACCCGGCCGCGCTGCTTCTCCGGCGGGCAGGCGGTCGCCGCCGGGCTGGCGGACGCCGACGATCGCGAGCTCGGCCGGCATCACACCCGGCCGTGTGAACTCCGGCGACCGGCCACCGGGGATCCCACGCCGCCAGGTGGCCTGGGACGACCCTGATACCGGAGCCCGGGGGCCTGTCCAAGAACGAGGGAGAGAGCCTGTGGCCGGCATGCGGCGGGTCTACGTCAAAGTCCGCTGCGACGAGGACGGCAGCATGGTGGTGCCGGCCGCTGACGTCAGCGCCATGCTGCGCGACCTCGCCTCCGGCTGGCAGGAGCGGGTGGACCGGGGGTGGAGCGGCGTCGACCCGGCGACCGTCTCCACTCTGGGCGCCGGCCTGGTGCGCCTCGCCGACCGGATGGACGTCGAGTTCATCGTCCGGACGCCGGGCGGCTGATCCCGCCGGGGAGGGCTGAGGAATCCCGGTGCCCTCCCCGGCACGGCTGGCCTCCCACGGCCGGGCCCCGCGGAACACCACCCTGCTTCCCGGGACCCGGCCGTGCTGCGCTCTACGGGGCCGTATGCCTGCGGCGGCGGGAGCGCGCGGCCCGCTGCATCTCGGCCTCGGCCAGGTGCCGGCGGCCGCCGGCGAGATCCTGGCGGATCTGCTGCTCCACGGCTGTGAACACCCGGTAGTAGCTGTCGTCGTACTCCTCGACCAGTTGATAGGTCCACATGCCCGGGATGACGTCCCGGCCGAGGATCTCTTGCTCGACCAGGTCGGCCTGTTCTGCGTGCCCGGCCTGGCGCAGCATCCGCACCGCCTCGGCGAGCATCCGGTCGGCGCCGCCGGTCATGTGATGCACCGCGTACAGGTGCCCGCGGGCCCGCTCGGTGTACTCCAGCGCCTTCGTCAGCATCCCCAGCGCCTCGATGGTCGCGTCGTCCACCCCGGGCGGCCGGCGGTGCGCCTCGTCCGGTGTTTCGGTCCCGACGTCATCTGCCACCGATGCCTCCCGACGTGCTCGCGCGACCCCCTTCACCGTCGTCCGGCCGGGGAGTAGGCGCACGCGGAGAAGGCCGACCGGCGGTCAGGCCGCCGGTTCCCGCGCGGTGTCCGGGCGTCCGGCCTGCTTGAGCTTCATCTCGGTCTCGTGCCGGTTGCCCACCTGCGCCCAGTGCTCGTGGGCGTACAGCTCGGCGCCGATCGTGGTGAACGCGAGCCGGTTCTCCTCGGTCGGGTCGGCAGACCACTCGGCCTCGGCGGCGTACCAGCGGCGCTGGAGTTCGAGCAGGTCAGCGGGGAATTCGGTGTCGGACACCCGGCCATCGTAGGTCGCACAGCCGTGCGGTTGGTGGCGCGGCACCCCGGGCCGAGCGGCGGGGCGATGCTGGAGGGAGGCGGCACGGTGAGGAGGTGGCCGCGGTGAGGACGGCCGAGGTCCGGGTCGGGGAGACCTACCTGGTGCGGGTGCCCCGCCGGCTCCCGTACGACCGGTACCCGCCGGGCGAGACCGAGGAGAGCGTCTTGATCACTCAGAGCGACGCCCGATCAGAGCGTTCGGCGTGCTTGATTAGCGCTCGTGCTCCCTGTTGTCGGTGCCCAGTTCAAGGTCGTCGACCATGGCGCGCAGCATCGCGGCGGTCTGGGCATCGGTGAGCAGGGTGCCGGCGGCCCGGCGGCGCGCGTCATCGGCAAGGCCGAGCTCGGCTTCAAGCGCGAGCATCGCCGCAGGTGTGTCGGTGGCGGGCGTGCCGTCGGGTTTGTGGCCGAGGCAGAGGAGTGGCTCCGGAAGGTCACCGCAGCGCGAGCAGCGCAGATCGTCGGGAATCGGCTCGGACATCGTGCCTCCTTGACCTGCAGACCCCAACCATCGCTGACACTAGCTCGCGGTCGTCAAGATCCGGTGGCAAACGGTCAAAGTTCGGTGGCACGGGACAAGGTTGCTCACGGGCGGGCGGCCCGGCCGGCCGTCACGGCGGCGTCCATCGTGGCGGCCAGGGCGGGCAGTTCCCGCTCCAGCTCGCCGAGCACCGAGGCGGGCATCGCCGCGGCGAGCGCGCAGACGGTGATCAGCGCGATCCGCTCGCCCATGGACAGCTCGGGGAGCGCCTCGGCGTACGGGTTGCCGGTGACGATGCCGGCGGACAGGTCGTACGCCAGCTCGTCGTCCAGCTGTCCCTCGCCGCCCGGGACGACCTCTGGGCCGGCGGCCCGCTCGACGGCGTCGGCGGCCCGCTCCAACACGATCCGGTGCCGTTCCTCCTGCTGCCGCCCGGCAAGCTCGCGCACCCACCCGGCCGCCCGCCGACCCGCCCCCGCCGCCTCGGCGAGCACCTCGTTCACCGCGTGCTGCCGCTCGCGCTCCCGCTGCTCCTGGTCCTCGTCCCCGGCGCCCGACTCGGCCGCCACCAAGGTCATGTTCGTCATGACCGGTGAACTCACCAGCACCGTCAAGGTCACGCAAGGCCGGAGAGTTCCGCCCCGCAAGGCCGGTGAGTTTTGCCCCGCCAAACTCCCCACCGCAGGTCAGCCCCTACGCGGCTGCGCACCGCACCCCGCGCATCCCGCACCTGCGCGCGGCGCCGGCCGCCGTCTGCGCACGACCACGCACCGCACTCCGCAAGGCCGGTGAGTTCTCCTCCGCACCCGGTGAGTTTTGCCCCGCAAGGCCGGTGAGTTTCGCCCCGTCAAACCTTTCCACCGCAGGTCGGGGCATATGCGGGACCGCCCGCACCCCGACCCGAGCCTGCGCACCGCCCGGCCGGAGGACCGGACCCGGAACCCGGACCGCGCACCCGGTCCGCACCGCGCCCCGCACCCCCTTGCGCATGCGCAGCGCGGTCCGTTGCGCACCGCAAGCGGTCCTTGCGGGCCTGCGCATAGCCCTTGCGCAAGCCGGACCGGCCTTGCGGAGCGGCCCGCGGTGAAGGCCGGCGCCCTGCTGCACCGACAGGCCGTGCTGCACCGTGCAGCGCCCCGGCCGGGACCGCCGGCGGGTGCAGCACCAGGCCGTGCTGCACCCTGCTGCACCCTCCGCCCGGAGTGCAGCACCGCCCCGGGACAACCTGGCCGGGTGTGCTGGAGAACCCCCTTGTCCTCGCCTCCAAGGTCCAGAGATTCGCCCCGCGAGGCGAAACTCCCGCCAGGTCGCTGACCTTGATGGCTACGATCCCGGGATGGACAGCGCCCCGCCGACCGCCGCCACCGACCAGCCGGCCGACAGCACGGCCCCCACCCGGCAGTGCGCCCGCCCCGGCTGCTCCAACCCGGCGCCGAAGGGCCCGACCGGGCGCCCGAAGCAGTACTGCTCCCGTTCCTGCCGTAGCAAGGTCGACCGCGCCAAGGCCAAGGCCCGCGAAGCAGCAGCCCAGGCCGCTGCACCGCCCGCTGCACCCGGCCCCGCTGCACCGCCTGCTGCTCCGGACGCTGCACCCGGCCCCGCTGCCGCACCACTCGACGCTGCACCTGCTGCACCCAACCTGGGTGCTGCACCGGACAGCGCTGCACCCGCTGCACCCGCGGCCGCCGTCCCGGCCGACGACGACCTCGCCCGATGGGGAGAGGACGGCCGACACCTCCTCGGCCTGGCCGACGCGATGTGCCGCAAGCTCACCAGCTACCTGCTGGAGATCGAGAACGGCGGCGACCCCGTCGCCGCCTTCGAGGAGCTGGCCGCGCGGCTGCCCTCCTACAGCACCCGCGCCTATATGGCCGCGCAGGAGATCCGGGACAAGGCCCGCTGGCCCGACCTCACCGCGTCCGAGCGGCTGACCCGCCGCATGCTTGAGCGCGCCGAACGGTGGGGCGACGACGTCGACCAGGACGACCAGGACGGCGACGGTTCCGCCTCGCGGGGCGAAACCGCGGCCGCCGACCACGACGACCAGGAGCAGCCCGGCCCGGCCGTCCCGGCCGCCCTGGCCGACGTCGAGCCGGCCCGGCAGACACCCCCGGCGCTGCCGCGCCAGCAGGACGCCGGGCCGCTGCGCCCGCCGCCCGAGCCGTACCTGCGCGGGCTCGGCCGGTTCGACCTCATCCGGAACATCGGCTCGCTGATGGGCGAGCCAGGCTGGGACCTGGCCGGGTGGACCAGGGCCCCGGGGCTGTTCTACGTCCGCAAGGCCGGCCGGGCGCTCGCCTGGATCGAGTACGGCCTGGGCGGCGTGGACGGCTGGGTCGTGGTGATCGAGGGCGCCTTCGTCGCCGGTCCCGCCGACCGAAGCCGCCCGCTGGTCACCCGCACCGCCGAGCTGGCCGCCCTGCTGGTGCGCCAGGCCCTCGACCAGGGCCTGCTCGACGCCGACACCGCTCCGGTACTCGGCTGACCGGCTGCATCTTGTGAGGCGTCTTGTCAGACGCCTTGTCGGGCGCCTTACGGGGCGCCTTGTCGGTTGTCTTGTGGGCACATGACGATTCGCCCTGGCGCGATATTATCGCAGGTCAGAGCCCATGCTGAGCGGTCCGGAAATGCCGACAACCCCTTCCTCTCCTTTGGTCTTGGTGGGGGTGGTCGGTTGGTCGGTTCGGGGTTCGCGCCTGCGGCGGGCTGTTGGTCTTTTCGCGTCCGGCAGAGCCGACCGCGGCCTGCGGGGTCGGCCGACGGCCGTCAACCAGCAGTCCCGGTTCCACGTAGACACCACCGCACGTACCACCGAGGGCACCACCGCAGACAGCACCGCAGCTACCACCGCACGTACCCCGTGCCCTCCGGCCGCTGTTGAGCGTTTCCGCAGTTCAGAGCCTGTTTTCGAGGCGCCGGAAAATAAGACAACCCCCTCTGTCTGTCCCTCTGCCCTGGTTGCTGGGTGGGATGGGTGCGGTTCTGGGTGACGGTCCGGACGGCGCGGGTTCCACCCTGCGGGGCTGTTGGTCCTGGTGCGTCCGGCGAAGGCCGGCCGCCCGGACCCGGGCCACGCGGCCGCGACCCGGTCCGGCCGCCGTCGTTGAACCGCCCATGAACCCCTCCCCGGCCCGGCGCGCCCTCGGCCCCGGCGCCGCCCGCGCCCTCGGCCCCCAGCCACGCCCGCACAGCCGCCAGCAGCCGCCCTGGGCCCGCCCCGCCGCCGTCCCAGCCCCACCGGCCCGTCCCGACCCGCCACAACCCGCCCAGCGGCCCGCCGAACAGGCCGCCGAGGCCATCGCCGCGCTGCGCCACGTCCGCACCCCGCCCCCGCCCCCGCCCCGCACCGCCGCCCGATCAGCGGCGGCGGTGACTGCCGGTCGGCCGATCCCGCACACGGCGTGTCTGACGGTGCGTAGATTGGCCGGATGAGGCAGAGCCTGAGGTGCGGACGTTGCGGGAGCGGGGTTCCGAACGACCTGACGAGCGAGGAAGCCGCGGACTGGAACGCGCGGTGGCAGGAGGGCCGCCCCACCGGGGTGATCTGCCCGGGCTGCCAGACGCCGTTCGACGCGGCGGAGGCCGAAGCCAACGCCGCGGAACTCCGCGTCGCGGCCGAGGCCGGCGGCCAGTTCGTCGCGGACCCCGTGATCTGCATGACCGGCACCATGACCGACCCCGGCAGCATCCTGTACGGCGAAGACCACCTCCGCAGGGTGCTCCGGACCGGCCGGGCCGAGAACCTCGGGGCGATCGAGCACCTGCCCCCGGGCACACGCTGCGTACCCACCGTGGGCGGCGTACTGATCCACCCGCCCCGCTCCTGAGACCTCGCGCCAGGCACGTCCAACCAGCACCGCCCGGTCGCCCGGGCGACCGGGCGGGGACCGGTGAGAATCGCCCCGCGACCCGTTGTCCCGAGCCCGGATCGGCCCGGCAGCACGCTTCCAGTACCGCTTCCGATACCGCTTCCGGTCACCCCCCACCTTGACGGTGCATCAACGCAGGTCAGACCCCTTGTCCAGGCCGTCCAGAAACGCCGACAACCCTTCTGCCGCCTAGCGCGGCTCCATCGGGGTCTCGCTCCGGGCCGCTCCTGCCCTTCGCCCAACCCCCGGGCCGTCCCCCCGGCCCCCAGGGGCGGTGCCCGGGGCTCGCGCCGCGGCCGGGCAGCCAGGCGTTTCGGTTGCTGCGGGGCGGCCGGGCCCGCGGGGCGGGCGGTGGCCGGGCGGGCCGGTGCTGCGGGCGGGGCCGGGCCGGTGGTGATCGACTTGTCGGCGCCGTGCGGTATGCAGAGCAGTCAGCAGCCACACCGCAGACAGGGGGAGCGCCGTGAGCAGCCGCCCAACCGACCCGGACATACCCGACCAGCCGGACAGCCCGGCCCCGGCCGCCGCGCCCCGCAAACGCGTCCGCAAGGCCTCCAAGACCAACCCCGGCGGCTCCAACAACGACGTACGCCGCGACATCCAGCGCGCCATCGCCGTCCTCAAGATCGTCACCCCACACCAGCTCTGGCGACTGCTGCGCCCGCACGCGCTGGAGAACAAGTTCGCCCGCGCCGCGCTGAACGACCTGGAGAAGAAGCGGATCACCGTCAAGCACGGCACCGGCAAGGACGGCCGGGACATCTGGGGCATGACCACCGCCGGGCGCGACGCCGCCCGCGCGCTGTTCCCCGACGGCCGCACCATGGGCGGCATCGCCCGCAAGGCCGGGACGAGCTCCGCCGCCGGCCACGCCCTGGCCGTCACCGAGACCATCATCAGCTTCATCGTCGGCGGCACCGGCCCAGACGTCGACCCCAAGGGCATCCACGGCGACCGCACCGCTCCCGGCGTCGGGCCCGGCTTCGGCCGGATCGAGCAGTGGGCCACCGAGGTCGAACACCTCACCCCGCACAAGCCCACCGTCCGCGCCGACGCCGTCCTCCGGGCCCCCGACCACGGCGTGCCGGTGCTCCTGGTCGAAGTCGACCTCGACAACGAGTCCAACCCGATCGTCGCCAAGAAGCTCGACGACTACCGCGGCTTCTTCGACCACCGCCACCCGCTGCCCAACCCGCACTCCCGCGGCACCATCGGCTACCTGGAGTGGAAGAAGACCGAGCCGCACTGGCGCCGCACCTACCCCGACACCGGCCGCCCCGGCTACCCGCCCGTCGCCATCGTCCTGGGCCACCTCGGCGAGCGCGCCATGAGCCAACGCGTGAAGGCCCTCACCGAGATGACCCGCCGCCACTGGCAAGGCCGGCACCTCGGCGACAGCTACTACGACCGCAGCGAAGCGATCCCGATCCTGTTCACCAGCCTGGAGCTCCTGATCGAACGCGGCCCGCTCTCCCCGATCTGGCGCCGCGCCGGCCGACCAGGCCCGCTCCAGCCCCTCCACGACGCCCTCGACGACCACGACGGACCCCAGGCGTACGCCCAGCACCGCGAAGCCCAACGCGCCCAGCAGCAAGCCGACCAGGCCGCCGCCGAACAACGCCGCCAACAGCGCGAACTCCTCGCCACCGCCTGCCCCCACTGCCACCGCACCGCCGACAAGTACAAGAACCCCCGCTACGCCTCCGACGGCGAGAAGCTCTGCCACTTCTGCCAGCAGAAGGCCGACCAGGCCGCGCAGGCAGAAGCGGCCCAGCAGATCACCGCAGCCGCCAAGGCCCACAGCGAGCGCGTCCAGATCGCCGAGAACGCCTCCTTCCTCCGGACGATATTCGGTCCTCGGAAGCCGAAAGATTATCTTTGAGAAATATCAAAAATGCAATGGATGCAAGAGTGTCGAATTGCATAAATGGGGCGGACGCCGGATGAACCGGCGCCCGCCCCCTTAAACTGCTCAGATGCTGGACTTGATCAGCCACAGGAGGATTCCAGCAAGGACCGATCCAATGCCATAGGCGAGGCCACGGACTCCGCTGAAGAGGGCGGCGCGCACGAGGCTGCGGGTGGTGTTCAGATGCTTCTTACTCATTGCCTTCTCCTCTTTATGGGCTTCGAGTACGCGAAGAATCTTCCCGCTAATACCTGCCTCGCAGTGACCCGTTGAACCGACGGTGCTGAACGGGTCCGACGCACAGTCAGATCGGCCTAGGATGGGACGGCGTTGAACGGTCTTGAACACCGTTGAACGGAGACTTGATGCCGAGAGGAGCCAAGGGTGGGCGTTGCAGGACAGCTGAGCCGGCCGGACCTGTCGCCAGGAGCGCACCGAACGCTCAACGAGGCCCTTCATCAGCTCCACTCCTACGCTCGGTACCCGTCGGTGGGCTCGATCGCGACCGACATGAAGAAGAGGTCGAAGAGCGTTCCCTCATCGCGCAGGGTGCCAGTGCCTTCCCGAACCACTATCTACAACCTCTTCTGCAGCCCCCGCCTGCAGAACTGGGACTTCACCCACGACATGGCTGTCCACCTCGCCGGCCGAGTCCGGTGGGTGACACCCGAGCAGGTTCACAGCGTCAGCGTCGTCATCGACAGGCTGTGCAGACTGGCCTATGAGGAAGCCCGTCAGAGGGACGATCCGCAACCTGCGGACACTGCCGAGGCATCCAACGAATCGGCGATGACGATCTTCGTCCCAGCTCAGCCACGTGCTCGTACGCCGCTTGCGCTTCCAGAAGCGAAGGACGCCCTCTACTGGTGGACAGACGAGCGGGCCCTACAGCGGGAGCAAGATCTAGAACCGGCGTTCGTGAAGGCGGTTAGTAGCAACCAGGAACTGCTGAGCATGGCGCTCAAGGCAGTGAGGGTGACCATCGAACCTGAGCGTTAGCACGCGGTGCGCCTCGTCGCAGACCATCAGGCCGAGCGGGGGCAGGAGCTCGCCCTGGCGCTCGGCCCAGTACGTTGTGATGTTCGGGTGCGGTGTCAGCGGGATGCGGCTTCACGTCAGCGGCTGCCTAGAGGAAGAGCCGCAGGTGGGGCTATGCAGCCGGGCTGGCACGCTGACGTGGCCCGCACCTCCACTGACGTGTGGCCGCATCGGTCGGTGACATCCCGTCCGTACCTCACAGGTGTGGTGGGTGGGGGTGGGCGCTGTCCGTTCGGGGCGGGACGCTGCGCTGTGCTTCTTCTCCCGCGTCCGGCTGATGCCGGCCAAAGAACTACGGCGCCATGACGTCCGTGCTGTCACCGGCTTGGTGACAGCACGGACTGAGGTCATCGCCTCCGGCCGCGCCGGGACGGGCTGGTCATGGGGAGGGCGGCTGTGAGGACGCCAAGCGCGGAAGTGGCCACCGGCTCGCCGACCCAGGGAGTGGCTCCCACCACGATGATGACAACGACCGTGATCAGCCAGTACCGGCGGACCGGGAACGAGCGCAGGTCGTTGCGAACTGCGTAGGTCATGGGACTTCCCTTCGCGGAGTGGATCATGCAAGGGGTTGGCGCCAACCGGTGGTAACGATGTCACGGCGGAGCGATGTGCTGCGAAGGAACAACTTGCTGTTCTGAAGCTTTCTTGAGCTTCTCGGAAACCCGCAGTTCGGCGCGGTCGGGTTGCTGCCGGCTGCTGTCGGGAGGCTCGGGAGAAGCCGGAACTATCCGGACCCGACGCGGTTGGCCTGCGGATCTTCGCCTGGCCCGACCGGTGCAACTGATGCTGCATGTACTGCATGCCCGACGAAGGGATCGCACGGCGATCGGAAGGAGAACCGCGCGGCGATCAGGGCAATAGAGCATAAACCGGCCTATTGCGGCCGGGTAGCGCCCACAACATCCGCGTAGGATTTGTTCTCCGACACGGCGGTGACCCGGCCCGCAGGCACTGAAGACGCTGAAGCAGTCTGGTCTCGCGGCGACCGGCCTGACCCGCCCTGCGTCAGGAGCCGATCACTGGAACACAATCAGGACCACATTGGGCCAGCTGCCCTCCAGTTCCAGCCCGTTCGGCGCCCACTGTCTTAGCCACCGGCGAGGCCCTGCGTCATGGCCCCCCGGTGCCCGCGCAGCGAGATGTCGGCGGCTGCCTGAGCGGCCATCAGGTCGGGCTTTACGACGTTCACGAAGACGTGTCTTCCCTCACCCGTTCCCGAGTCCACACCAGGGGACCACGCGGGAAATGCTGACAGTGCCCCACTGATACATTCGACGGACCGGCGATGGAATCCGGTCGACCAGAATGCGAGCCCGATTGAAGCGACTGTCCGGCAGGATATTAGTCCCCGGTCGGAAATTCCGGAGAACGCCCGAAGAGCCGGGTCCGAACCCCGTTTCTGACGGGATCGTCCGACACTTAAAGATTGATACACTGGGGACCGTTGCTCACCCTGCCGGGGTAGCGCACCCCACCCTTCGCCCGGACCGAAGCAGTGGCCTGGACTAGAGTCTAGACCACTCCAGCAGGAGTGAAGCCGACCCGTCCGCGCCCCCGGCGCCCACCCCTCTCCTTAGTCAGCCTGCCTTGAGTTCAGCCAAATACCCAGTTCAACCCTATGAATGGGCATCAGCCCGCCGGCATCATGGAGCGAAGCGGAGTGATGCCGGCCCGAGCGCGGAGCGCCGGGCCCACCCGGGCGAAGCCCGGGTGCGGACACGCGGAGCGGGGCCGCCGCCTGACCGAAGGTCAGGCGCGAACGGAGGGCCGAAGGCCCGTAGG
>NZ_JBSHBN010000118.1:0-28645 GCF_053612025.1 Kitasatospora sp. NPDC054768 | reverse complement strand
ACACCCACGCCCCGGACTCCAACTCCCCTGCGAGGCGGGCCGCCTGGGCCTTCAGCGCCCCGGCGCTCTGCGCCGACACCACCCACGGCGTCGGCCCCGTCACCTCGCCGACCGGCGCCGCCTCCTCGGCCGGCGCCTGCTCCAGCACCACATGGGCGTTGGTGCCGCTGATCCCGAAGGACGACACACCCGCCCGGCGCGGACGCTCCGCCGCCGGCCACGGCCGGGCCTCGGTGAGCAGTTCCACCGCGCCCTCCGACCAGTCCACCTCGGAGGTCCGCTGCTCGGCGTGCAAGGTGGCCGGGAGCGTCCCGTGCCGCATCGCCTGCACCATCTTGATCACACCCGCCACACCGGCCGCGGCCTGGGTGTGCCCGATGTTCGACTTGATCGAGCCCAGCCAGAGCGGCTCGTCGCCACGGCCCCGGCCGTAGGTGGCCAGCAGCGCCTGCGCCTCGATCGGGTCCCCGAGCCGGGTCCCCGTCCCGTGCGCCTCCACCGCGTCCACCTCGGCCGCCTCCAGGCGGGCGTCGGCCAGTGCCTGCCGGATCACCCGCTCCTGCGCGGGCCCGTTCGGCGCGGTGAGGCCGTTGGACGCACCGTCCTGGTTGACCGCGCTCCCCCGGACCACCGCGAGCACCTGGTGCCCGTTGCGCCGGGCGTCCGACAGCCGCTCGACCAGCAGCAGGCCGACCCCCTCGGACATCCCGGTGCCGTCGGCGTCGGCCGAGAAGGCCTTGCAGCGCCCGTCCGAGGCCAGTCCGCCCTGGCGGTCGAACTCCGTGATCACGCCGGGCGTGGCGAGGGTGGTCACGCCACCCGCCAACGCCAGGTCGCACTCGCCGCCGCGCAGCGCCCGCACCGCGAGGTGCAGCGCCACCAGCGAGGAGGAGCAGGCGGTGTCCACCGTCATGGCCGGGCCCTCCAGCCCGAACACGTAGGCCAATCGGCCGGAGGCGATGCTGGTCGCGCTGCCGGTCATCAGGTGGCCGAGCGCGCTGTCCGGGATCTGCATGCCGAGGCCGTAGTGGGACGCCGCCGCGCCGACGAAGACGCCGGTGGAGCGGTTGCCGAGGTCGGCGGCCACGATGCCGGCATCCTCGAAGGCCTCCCAGGCGGTCTCCAGCAGCAGGCGCTGCTGCGGGTCCATCGCCAGCGCCTCGCGCGGCGAGATCCCGAACAGGCCCGCGTCGAACTCGGTGGCGCCGTCCACGAATCCGCCCCGGGCGGCCTGTCCGTGCGCCACGTCGAGGGGCCAGCCGCGGTCGGTCGGGAAGGCGGCGGTGCCGTCCTCGCCGGCGGCCACCAGCCGCCACAGGTCGGCCGGGGAGGCGACGCCGCCGGGCAGGCGGCAGGCCATGCCGACGATCGCGATCGGCTCGCCGGGGTCGGCCGTCGGCGCCGGCGTGGCGACGGCGGGGGCCGGGGCGCTCTCGCCCAGCAGCCTGGTGGCCAGGTGGTCGGCGAGCGCGGTCGGGTTCGGGTGGTCGAACACCGTGGTGGCGGGCAGCCGCAGGCCGGTCGCGGCGTTGAGCCGGTTGCGCAGTTCGACCGCGGTCAGCGAGTCGAAGCCGAGGTCGCGGAAGGCCTGCCGGGCGCCGATCGCCTCGGCGTCCGCGTAGCCGAGCACGGTGCCGGCGTTGCCGCGGACCAGGTCGAGCAGGATCTGCCGGCGCCGGCTCGCGGAGGCGTTGCGCAGCTGTCCGGCCAGGGTGCCGGTGTCGCCGGCCTCGCGCTCGGCGGCGCGGCGCACCGCGGGCCGGATCAGGCCGCGCAGCAGGGCCGGGACCTCGCCGCCGCCGGTGCGGTCCAGGGCGACCGGCACCAGGTGCGGGGCGGGCAGGGCGGTGGCCGCGTCGAAGAGGGCGAGGCCCTGTCCGCTGTCCAGGGCGGTGCCGAGCTTGTCGGTCCGCGCGTCGGCGCCCGGGTTCAGGTGCCGGGTCATCTCGCTGGCCTCCTGCCACAGGCCCCAGGCCAGTGACTGGGCGGGCAGCCCGAGGGCGCGCCGGTGGGAGGCGAGGGCGTCCAGGAAGGCGTTGGCCGCCGCGTAGTTGGCCTGGCCGCCGGTGCCGAAGGTGGCGGAGGCGGAGGAGTACAGCACGAACATCGCGAGGTCGCGGTCGGCGGTCAGCTCGTGCAGGTTGACGGCGGCGTCGACCTTGGGCCGCAGGACGGCCTCGACCCGCTCGGGGGTCATCGCGTCGAACACGCCGTCGTCCAGGGTGCCGGCCGCGTGGATCACGCCGGTGAGCGGGTGCTCGGCGGGGATCGCGGCGAGCACCGCGGCCAGCGCCTCGCGGTCGGCGGCGTCGCAGGCCGCGACGGTCGTCTCGGCCCCCAAGTCCCGCAGCTCGGCGACGAGTTCGGCCGCGCCCGGGCCGTCGGCGCCGCGCCGGCTGAGCAGCAGCAGGTGCCGCACGCCGTGCCCGGCCACCAGGTGGCGGGCCAGCAGCCCGCCCAGGGTGCCGGTACCGCCGGTGATCAGCACGGTGCCCTCGGGGTCGAGCGGCGCCGGGACGGTGACCACGTTCTTGCCGACGTGCTTGGCCTGGCTGATGTGCCGGAACACGGCGGGCGCCTCGCGGACGTCCCACGCGGTGATCGGCAGCAGCCGCAGCGCACCGGACTCGAACAGGCCGATGATCTCCGCCGTGATCTCCCGGACCCGCTCCGGGCCCGCCTCCGCGGGGTTGAACGCCCGGTAGCGCACGCCGGGGTGGTCGGCGGCGACCTGCTCGGCGTCGCGCGGGTCGGCCTTGCCCATGTCGGCGAAGCGCCCGCCCTCGGCGAGCAGCCGCAGTGAGGCGTCGACGAATTCGCCGGCCAGCGAGTTCAGCACCACGTCCACGCCGCGTCCGCCGGTGGCGGTGCGGAACGACTCCTCGAAGGCGAGGTCGCGGGAGGAGGCGATGTGGGCGTCGTCCAGACCGGCCGCGCGCAGCGCGTCCCACTTGCCGGGGTTGGCGGTGCCGTACACCTCCAGGCCCAGGTGCCGGGCCAGTTGGACGGCCGCCATGCCGACGCCGCCGGCCGCCGCGTGCACCAGCACCGACTCGCCGGGCCGGGCCGCGGCCACGTCCACCAGCCCGTAGTAGGCGGTCACGAAGACGACGGGCACCGAGGCGGCCTCGGTGAAGGTCCAGCCGGCCGGGATCCGGGCCAGCAGCCGCCGGTCGGTGACCGCCCGGTCGGCGAGGCCGCCGCCGTCGAAGTGGCCGAACACCCGGTCGCCGACGGCCAGATCGGTGACGGCGGCGCCGACCTCGGTCACCACACCCGCGGCCTCGGCGCCCATCACGGCGCGCTCGGGGTACATGCCGAGCGCGAGCAGCACGTCGCGGAAGTTCACGCCGGCCGCGCGGACGCCGATCCGCACCTGGTCGGCGCCCAGCGGGGCGTCGGCCTCGGCGGCGGGTACCAGGGCGAGGGCCTCCAGAGTGCCCTCCTCGGTGACGTCCAGGCGCCAGGCGCCGGGCCCGTCGGGGGCGGTGAGGCCGTGGGCGGCGCTCTGCCGGACGAGCCGGGGGGCGCGGGCCCCGCCCTCGCGCAGGGCGAGCTGCGGTTCGTCCTGGACGGTGGCCCAGGCCTGCCAGTCGGCGTCCTGGCCGGCCGGGTCGCGGTCCAGCAGCAGCACGCGGCCGGGGTGCTCCGACTGGGCGGAGCGCAGCAGGCCCCACACGGCCGCGCCGGCCAGGTCGGTCACCGGCTGCCCGGGGGCGGCCGGGACGGCGCCGCAGGTGACGACCACCAGCCGGGTGTCGGCGAAGCGGTCGGCGGCGAGGAACTCCTGGACGGTGCGCAGGACTTCGGTGGTGGTCCGGCGGACGGCCAGGGCCGGTCCGCCGTCGGATGCGGCGGGCGGCAGGGTCAGCACGACCACCGGGGGCGTCGCGCCGTCCTCGACGGCGTCGATCCCCCGCCAGTCCGAGGCGTCGGGCCGGGCCGGGGCCGGCTGCGCCAGCGGGGTCCAGTCGACGGTGAACAGGGCGTCGTGGACGGCGCGTTCGCCGGCCCGCCGCAGCGTCGCGGCGGCGACCTCGCGCAGGGTCAGCGAGGCGATGTCGATCACCGGCGCGCCGGTGGGGTCGGCGGCGTGCAGGGCGACGCCGTCCGCGCGGACGGTCAGCGCGACCCGGAGCACGGTGGCCCCGGTGGCCCGGAGGTGGACGCCGTCGAAGGAGAACGGCAGGCGGGTGCCGGCGGCGGGGTCGGCGGTGAGGCCGATGGCGTGCAGGGCGGCGTCCAGCAGTGCGGGGTGCACGCCGAAGCCGTCGGCCCGGACGTCCTGGGGCAGGGCGACCTCGGCGTAGACGGTGCTGCCGTCGCGCCAGGCGGCGCGCAGGCCCTGGAAGGCGGGGCCGTAGCCGTAACCGGCCTCGGTGAGCGCCTGGTAGAAGCCCTCGACCTCGACCGACCGGGCCCCGACGGGCGGCCAGACCGCGAGGTCGGGGCCGCCCTGCGGGGCGGTGGCGGCCGGGGCGAGGACGCCGGTGGCGTGACGGACCAGCTCGGTGCCGGCGGCGTCCGGGCGGGAGAACACCTCGAAGGTCCGGCTGCCGGTGTCGTCGGCGGTGCCCACGCTCACCTGGACCGCGACGCCGCCCTGGGCGGGCAGCACCAGCGGCGCCTGGAGCACCAGTTCGGACAGCAGGGCGCAGTCGGCCCGCTCACCGGCGGTCAGCGCCATCTCCACGAAGGCGGTGCCCGGCACCAGCACGTCGCCGTGCACCGCGTGGTCGGCCAGCCAGTCCTGGCCGGCCGCGCTCAGCCGTCCGGTCAGGACCAGGGCTCCGCCGGGCAGCGGGACGGCGGCGCCCAGCAGGGCGTGCTCGGTGACGACCTGGCCGACCGTGCTCAGGTCGCCCGCGGCGACCACGGCCCGCGGCCAGTACCGCTCCCGCTGGAAGGCGTAGCTGGGCAGCTCGACCCGGCGGCCCGCGGGCACGACCGGGGTGAAGTCGACGGACGCGCCGGCGGTCCAGGCCTCGGCGAGGGCCGTCAGCAGCTGCTCGGGGCCGCCCCGGTCGCGCCGCAGCGTGCCCAGCGCGGCCGCGTCGGCGCCGGCGGCGTCGGCGCTCTCCTGCACGCCGACGGTCAGCACCGGGTGGGGGCTGCACTCGACGAACACCGAGCGGCCGTCGGCGAGCAGGGCGCGGGTGGCCTGCTCGAACAGGACGGTGGAGCGCAGGTTGTCGTACCAGTACCCGGCGTCCATCCGCGCGGTGTCGATCGGCTCACCGGTCAGCGTCGAGTAGAGCGGCACCGTGGACGTGGTCGGGCTGATCCCGGCCAGCTCCGTCAGGACCCGTTCGCGCACCCGCTCCACCTGGGCGGAGTGCGAGGCGTAGTCCACCGGGATCCGGCGGGCCCGCACCCCGCTCTCCTCGCAGAGCGCCAGCAGCGCGTCCAGCGCGCCGGGCTCGCCCGACACCACCGTCGAGGACGGGCCGTTGAACGCGGCCACCGAGATCCGGCCGTCGAAGCCGACGATCAGTTCCTCGACCACCGCGCTGCCCGCCGCGACGGACACCATCCCGCCGTCACCGGCCAGTTCGATCAGCGCCCGGCTGCGCAACGCGACCACCTTGGCGCCGTCCTCGACGGACAGCGCACCAGCCACCACCGCCGCAGCGATCTCACCCTGCGAGTGACCGATCACCGCCGAGGGCTGCACACCGTGCGCCCGCCACACCTCGGCCAGCGACACCATCACCGCCCACAGCACCGGCTGGACCACGTCCACCCGGGACAGCAGCTCCTCGTCGTCCAGGGCCTCGGTGAGCGACCAGTCGGTGTACGGCGCCAGCGCCGCCTCGCACGCGGCCAACCGGGCCGCGAACACCGGTGACCAGTCGGCCAGTTCACGCCCCATACCGAGCCACTGCGAACCCTGGCCCGGGAAGACGAACACCACGTCACCGGGAACCGCCCGGCCCTTCACGACGCCCTCGCCGTCGAGGGTGCCCAGGCCGTCCAGCAGGGCGGCCCGGTCGGCGCCCAGCACCACGGCGCGGTGCTCCAGGGCGGCCCGGGACAGCAGCGAGCGGGCCACCTCCGGCCCCGCAAGCTCGGGGCGCGCGGCCGCGAACTCCCGCAGCCGCTCGGCCTGCTCGGTGAGCGCGGCCGGGGTGCGGCCCGACAGCAGCCAGGGCTGGGGGCCCTCGGCGGCCTCGGGCTCCACGGTCCCGACGACCGGCACGGACTCCAGGATGACGTGGGCGTTGGTGCCGCTGATCCCGAAGGAGGACACCGCCGCCCGGCGCGGCCGGTCGAGCTCCGGCCACGGCCGGGCCTCGGTGAGCAGTTCCACCGCCCCGGCCGACCAGTCCACGTGCGGGGACGGCCGGTCCACGTGCAGGGTGGCGGGCAGCAGGCCGTTGCGCAGCGCCTGCACCATCTTGATCACGCCCGCCACGCCGGCGGCGGCCTGGGCGTGGCCGATGTTGGTCTTCACCGAGCCGAGCCAGAGCGGCTCACCGGCGCGCTCCTGGCCGTAGGTCGCGAGCAGTGCCTGCGCCTCGATCGGGTCGCCGAGCCGGGTGCCGGTGCCGTGCGCCTCGACGGCGTCCACCTCGGCGGCGGTCAGTCCGGCGTTGGCCAGGGCCTGCCGGATCACCCGCTGCTGGGCGGGCCCGTTGGGCGCGGCGAGGCCGTTGGAGGCGCCGTCCTGGTTGATGGCGCTGCCGCGGATCACCGCGAGCACCTGGTGGCCGTTGCGGCGCGCCTCGGACAGCCGCTCCAGCACCAGGATGCCGACGCCCTCGGCCCAGGAGGTGCCGTCGGCGGCGGCCGCGAAGGCCTTGCACCGGCCGTCGGCCGCCAGGCCGTTCTGCTTGTCGAACTCGGCGAACACCCCCGGGGAGACCATCACGGCGACACCGCCGGCGAGCGCCAGCTCGCACTCGCCGCGGCGCAGCGACTGGGCGGCCAGGTGCAGGGCGACCAGCGAGGAGGAACAGGCCGTGTCCACGGTGACCGCGGGGCCCTCCAGGCCGAAGGTGTACGCGATCCGGCCGGACAGCACGCTGCTGACGGTGCCGGTGAGCAGGTGGCCCTCGACGTTGGCGGGCATCTCCATGCCGAGGCCGTATCCGGAGGCGGAGGCGCCGATCACCACGCCGGTGGACGAGTGGCCGAGGGAGTACGGGTCGATGCCCGCGTTCTCGAACGCCTCCCAGGCCGTCTCCAGCACCAGGCGCTGCTGCGGGTCCATCGCGAGGGCCTCGCGCGGCGAGATGCCGAACATGCCGGCGTCGAAGTCGGTGGCGTCCTCGACGAAGCCGCCGCGCCGGACGTAGCCGCCGCCCTCGGGCCAGCCGCGGTCGGTGGGGAACCCGGTGACGCCGTCCCGGCCCTCGGTGACCATCGCCCACAGCTGCTCGGCCGAGCGGACCCCGCCCGGGTAGCGGCAGCTCATGCCGACGATCGCGATCGGCTCGTCGTCCGCCGCGGCCGCCACCGGGCGCGTCGGCCGGGCCTCGTCGGGGGTGCCGAACAGCTCGCCGAGCAGGTACTCGGTCAGCGCGGCCGGCGTCGGGTGGTCGAAGACCAGCGTCGCCGCCAGCTTCAGGCCGGTCTCCGCGCCGAGCCGGTTGCGCAGCTCCACGGCGGTCAGCGAGTCGAAGCCCAGGTCGCGGAAGGCGCGTCGCGGCGCCACCGCCTCGGTCGACGGGCGTCCCAGCACCAGCGCGGTGCGGTCCCGGACCACCTCCAGCAGCAGCCGGGACCGCTCCCCCTCGGGCGCGGCGGCGAGCGATTCCCGCAACTCCGAGGAGGGGGCGGACGATCCGGTGTCCCCGGCCGCGTCGGCCAGGTCGGCCAGGCCGCTCAGCAGCGGGCTGGGCCGGCCGGAGAGGAAGGCGGGCCCGAACCGCTCCCAGTCGACGTCCGCGACGGCCACGCAGCCCTCGTCCCGGTCGACGACCCCGGCCAGCGCCCGGATCGCCGCCGTACGGTCCAGCGCGGACAGGCCGCGGCGGCGCAGGTAGTCCTCGAAGCCGGCGTCCGCGGCCATGCCGGCCTCGGCCCACGGGCCCCAGGCGACCGAGGTCCCGGCCAGGCCGCGGGCCCGCCGGGCCTCCACCAGCGCGTCCAGGAAGGCGTTCCCGGCCGCGTAGGCGCCCTGGCCGCCGCTGCCCCAGGTGGCGGCGATGGAGGAGAAGACCACGAACAGGTCGACGTCCCCGGCCAGTTCGTCCAGGAGCGCGGCCCCGGCGGCCTTGCCGCCGATCACCTCGGCGACGGCCTCGGCGTCGGTCTCCATCAACGGGCCCGGCGCGCCGACCCCGGCGGTGTGCACCACGCCGCTCAGCGGGTGCTCGGCCGGGATCCCGGCCAGCAGCCCGGACAGCGCCTCCCGGTCGGTCACGTCGCAGGCGGCGACGGTCACCCGGGTGCCCAGCGCGGTCAGTTCGGCCACCAGCTCGTCCGCTCCCGGCGCGGCCGGGCCGCGGCGGCTGGTCAGCAGCAGGTGCGGCACGCCCCGCCCGGCCAGCCAGCGCGCCACGTCCCCGCCGAGGGCGCCCGTGCCGCCGGTGATCAGGACGGTGCCGTCGGTGCTCCACTCCGCCGCGGGCGCCCCGGGCAGCGGCGCCCGGACCACCCGGCGGCCGAGCACCCGCGCCCCGCGCAGGGCCAGCTGGTCCTCCCCGCCCGCACCCGCGAGCAGCGCCGCCAGCCGGCGGCCCTCCTCGGCGGTGACGGTCTCCGGCAGGTCGACCAACCCGCCCCAGCGGCCGGGGTGTTCGAGCGCCGCGACCCGGCCGAGGCCCCACAGCAGGGACTGCTCGGGGGTCGGCGACAGGTCCTCGTCCCCGGTCGACACCGCGCCCCGGGTCAGGCACCAGAGCGGAGCCTGCGAGCCCGCGTCCCCGAGTGCCTGGACCAGCAGCAGCAGGGCGCCGAGGTCGGCGGGCACCGGAAGGCCCGCGGCGGCCGAACCGGCCACGAACACCACGCCGGCGAAGTCCTCGGCGGCCAACCGCCCGGCGAGAGCGGGCCGGTCCCCGGTCAGCGGCAGCCGGGTGACCCGCGCACCGGCGGCCAGCAGCGCGGCGGCCACGTCCTCGGCGGCCGCGGACTCGTCCGCGGTGGCGAGCAGCCAGGTGCCGTTCGGCCCGGCGGCGTCCGGCAGCGGCAGCGGCTGCCACTCCACCCGGTAGCGCCAGGAGTCGACCACCGCCTCCTGGCGGCGCGAGCGCCGCCACGCGGAGAGCGCCGGGACGACGCCGTCCAGCACCTCCGGGGTGTCCGACAGCCGCAGGGTGGCGGCCAGCTCCGGGACGTCGGCGCGCTCCACGGCCGCCCAGAAGCGGGCATCCTCGGCCGAGCCGGGCACGTCGAGCGGGACGTCGGGCCAGTAGCGCTCGCGCTGGAAGGCGTACGTCGGCAGGTCGAGGCGGCGCCCGGCCGACAGCACGGACCGCCAGTCGAGTTCGGCGCCGGTCGTCCACAGGGTGGCGAGCGCGGTCAGCGCGGTCTCGGACTCCGCGCGGTCACGGCGCATCAGCGGGGCGACCACACCCTCGGCCGCCTGCTGCCCGACCAGAGCCGACAGCACGGCGTCCGGGCCCAGCTCGACGTAGCGGGTCACGCCCTCGCGGTGCAGGGCCTCGACGCCGTCGGCGAAACGGACGGCCTCCCGGACCTGACGCACCCAGTACTCGGAGGTGTCGAGCAGCCCCGGCTCGGCGATCCCGCCGGTCAGGTTCGACACGATCGGGACCTGCGGCTCGGCGAAGGTCAACTCCGCCAGGACGGCCGAGAATTCGGCGAGCATCGGCTCCATCAGGGCCGAGTGGAAGGCGTGCGAGACGGTCAGCCGGCGGATCTTGCGACCCTCGGCCGACCAGCGGGCCGCGAACTCCTCCACCACCTCCGCCGGACCCGAAACCACCACCGAGGTCGGGCCGTTGACGGCCGCGACGTCCAGCCGGTCGCCGATCGCGTCGCGGACCTCGGCCTCGGCGGCCTGAACGGCGAGCATCGCGCCGCCGCTCGGCAACGCGTCCATCAGCCGACCGCGCGCCGCCACCAGCGCACAGGCGTCCGCCAGCGAGAACACGCCCGCCACATGGGCGGCCGCGATCTCGCCGATCGAGTGCCCGAGCAGGAAGTCGGGCGCCACACCCCAGGATTCGAGCAACCGGAACGACGCCACCTCGACCGCGAACAGCCCCGCCTGCGCCCACACCGTACGGTCCAGATCCTCCGCACCCGCGAAGACGACCTCCCGCACCGACCGCCCGAGCCTCCCGTCCAACTCCGCGCAGACCGCGTCGAACGCCGCCGCGAAGGCGGGGAACGCCTCGTACAACTCCCGGCCCATGCCGACCCGCTGCGCACCCTGCCCCGTGAACAGGAACGCCGTCCGCCCCTCCACCGCGACACCCGCGACCACGCCGCCCGTCGGACGCCCGTCCGCCAGCGCGCCGAGGCCATCCAGCAGCCCCTCACGGCCACCGGTGCCCAGCACCACCGCGCGGTGGGCCAGCGCGGCCCGGGTCGTCGCCAGGGACCACGCCGCGTCGCCCGCGTCCACGTCCGGCCCGAACCGCTCGGCCAGCCGCGCCGCCTGGCCCCGCAGCGCCTGCGCGCTCTGCGCCGACACCGGCCACGCCACCGGGCGGACGCCCTGCCCGGGCGCCTCCGGCTCCGTCCGCGGCTCGGCCTCGGCCGGGCTCTCCTCGATGAGCACATGGGCGTTGGTACCGCTGACGCCGAACGCGGAGACGCCGATCCGTCGGGTCCGCTCCGCCTGCGGCCAGGGCCGGGCCTCGGTCAGCAGCTCGACGCCGCCGCCCGTCCACTCGACGTGCGGGGTGGGCGCGTCCACGTGCAGGGTGGCCGGGAGCACGCCGTTGCGCAGCGCCAGCACGCTCTTGATCACGCCGACCGCGCCGGCGGCGGCCTGGGTGTGGCCGACGTTGGACTTCAGCGAGCCGAGCAGCAGCGGCCGGTCGGCCGTACGGCCCCGGCCGTAGACGGCCTGCAGCGCCTCGGCCTCGATCGGGTCGCCGAGGCGGGTTCCGGTGCCGTGCGCCTCCACGGCGTCCACGTCGGCCGCCTCCAGCCGGGCGTTGGCCAGCGCCTGCCGGATCACCCGCTCCTGCGAGGGACCGTTCGGCGCCGTCAGACCGTTCGAGGCGCCGTCCTGGTTGACCGCGCTGCCCCGCACCACCGCCAGCACCTCGTGCCCGTTGCGGCGGGCGTCGGAGAGCCGTTCCAGCAGCAGGACGCCGACGCCCTCGGACCAGCCGGTGCCGTCCGCCGCCGCCGCGAAGGACTTGCAGCGGCCGTCGGCGGCCAGGCCGCCCTGCTTGCCGAACTCGGCGAAGGCCGCCGGGGTGCTGATCACCGCGACGCCGCCGACCAGGGCCAGGCCGCACTCTCCCTGGCGCAGCGACTGGACCGCCAGGTGCAGCGCCACCAGCGCGGAGGAGCACGCGGTGTCCACGGTGACCGCCGGGCCCTCCAGCCCGAACACGTACGAGAGCCGGCCGGAGAGCACCCCGCTCGCGGTGCCGGTCAGGTGGTATCCCGCGGTGTTCTCCGGGAGCCGTCCGGCTCCGTCGTAGCCGGACGGGGAGGCGCCGACGAAGACGCCGGTCGCCGTGCCGGTCACCGAGTGGGGATCGATGCCCGCCCGTTCGAAGGTCTCCCAGGCGACCTCCAGCAGCAGCCGCTGCTGCGGGTCCATCGCCAGCGCCTCGCGCGGGTTGATGCCGAACAGCTCGGCGTCGAACCCGGTCGCGTCGCCGAGGAAGCCGCCCCGGCGGGCGTAGTCGCGGCTGCCGGGGAAGGACTCCTCCCAGCCGCGGTCGGTCGGGAACCCGCCGATCGCGTCGGTGCCGTCCGCGACCAGCCGCCACAGGTCCTCCGGGCCGGTGACGCCGCCCGGCAGCCGACAGCCCAGTGCGACGATCGCGATCGGCTCGCGGGCCGCCGCCTGGATCTCCCGGTTCTGCCTGCGCAGGCGCTCGACCTCCTTGAGGGAGGCCCGAAGTGCTTCGACCGCCTTGTCACCGCGGGTGTTCATCGATTTCTCCATGGCTCAGGCGTCGTCTCGTTCGGTGTTCAGGGCCATCTCGATCAGCGCGTCGGCGTCCAGATCGTCCAGATCATCAAGGTCGTCCAGGTCGTCCAGGTCGTCCGGCACGTCCGGACCGTCCGGCTGGTCCGGGCCGTCGGGCCGGTCGGGTGTGCCGGGTGTGCCCGACGGCGCCGGGTCCGCCAGGCTCAGCAGGGTGTCCATCAGTCCGGCCTCCCGCAGCCGCTCGATCGGGATGGCCGCCAGCGCCGCGCGGACCGCCGCCTCGTCCGGCCCGGCGGGCCGCTCCTCGACCAGGACGCCCAGCTCCTCACCGAGGAAGGCGGCCACCCGCTGGGGGGTGCGGTGGTTGAACACCAGGCTCGGCGGCAGGCGCAGGCCGGTCACCCGGCTCAGCCGGTCGCGCAGCTCGACCGCGGTCAAGGAGTCGAAGCCGAGGTCCTTGAACGCCTGGCCGGCCGCGACGGTACGGCCGTCCTGGTAGCGCAGCACGGTGGCCGCCTCGGCCCGCACCACGTCGACCAGGATCTGCGGGCGCCGGCGCGGCGGCGCCGACGCCAGCCGGGCGGCGAGGGCGGACGCCTCGTCGGCGTCTCCCGTCGCGGCCGGCTCCGCGCCCGCGGCCGCCGTCGGCTCGTCCAGCAGCTCGTGCAGCAACGGGCTGGGCCGGGCGGAGGTGAACGCCGCACCGAAGACCGCCCAGTCCACGTCGGCCACGGTCAGACCGCTCTCCGCCCGGTCGACGGCCTGGGCGAGGGCCTGAACGCCGAGTTCGGGATCCATCGGGGTGACGCCGCGGCGCAGCAGGCCGCCGGTGTCCCCGCTGACGGCCAGTCCGGCGCCCGCCCACGCTCCCCAGGCCACCGAGGTGCCGGCCAGGCCGCGGGCCCGGCGGTGCTCCACCAGGGCGTCCAGGAAGGCGTTGCCCGCCGCGTACGCGCCCTGTCCGCCGCCGCCCCAGACCGCGGCGATCGAGGAGAAGACGACGAACTGCTCCAGGTCGAGACCGGCGGTCAGCTCGTGCAGGTGCACCGCTCCCCCGAGCTTCGCGGCCAGCACCGCGTCGAGCCGGTCGGTGTCGGCCTCGTCCAGCCGGCCCAGGCCGTCGACCCCGGCGGCGTGCAGCACGGCGGTCAGCGGCAGGTCCTGCGGCACGGCGGCCAGCACGCGGGCCAGGGCGTCGCGGTCGGCCACGTCGCACGCGGCGAGGGTGACCCGGCTGCCGTACCCGGCCAGTTCGGCCGCGAGCTCCCGCGCACCGGGGGTGTCCGCCCCGCGCCGGCCGAGCAGCACCAGGTGCGCGGCGCCGCGCCGGGCCAGCCATCGGGCGGAGTCGGCGCCGAGCGCGCCCAGCCCGCCGGTCACCAGGACCGTTCCGGTGGGCCGCCAGCCCTCGGGCGCCGGAACGGCGGTGTCCAGCGGGGCGCGCACCAGTCGGCGGGCCAGCAGGCCCGTCCCGCGGATCGCGACCTGGTCCTCGCCGGGGTCCTCGCCGAGCAGGACGGTCAGCAGGTCGGCGGCACGGGCGTCCACGGTGACCGGCAGGTCGACCAGGCCGCCCCAGCGCTCCGGGTTCTCCAGCGCGGCCACCCGGCCCAGGCCCCAGACCGACGCCTGGGCCGGGCTGTCCAGCGGATCGTCCCCGCCGGTGCGGACGGCGCCCCGGGTGGCCACCCAGAGCGGCGCCTCGATCCCCGCGCCGCCGAGCGCCTGGAGCAGGGCCACGGTGGCGGCGGTGCCCTCGGGCAGCGCCGATCCGGGCAGCGCGGAGCCGACCGCGGCGGTCAGCGACAGGACGCCGGACACCTCACCAGCCGCTCCGGACGCCTCGGCGAGCCGGGCGGCCAGCGCGTCCCGGCCGGTGCCCGGGTCGACCACGACGGTGACCTCGGCCCCGGCGGACCGGAGCGCGTCGGTGGCCCACTCGGTCAGCTCGGAGTCCTGCGGCGCGACGACCAGCCAGCCGCCGTCCAGCAGCCCCGTGGCGGGCAGGCCGGTCAGCGGCGTCCAGTCGACGCGGTAGCGCCAGCCGTCGATCGTCGCGTCCCGGCGGCGCCGGGTCCGCCACGCGGCGAGCGCGGGCACGACCGGGTCCAGCGCCTGCGGGCCGAGGTCCAGCGTGTCGGCCAGCTCCGCGAGGTCGCCGCGTTCCACGGCGGCCCAGAACCCTGCCTCCGCCGGGTCCGCCGGGTCGGCGTCCTGCGGCTTGCCGGCCGGGGCCTGGGCCGGGTCCGGCCAGTAGCGGTCCCGTTGGAAGGCGTAGGTCGGCAGCGGAAGGTGACGGGCCGTGGGCAGCAGCGCGGACCAGTCGATCGTGGCGCCCGCCGTCCAGAGCGCGGCCAGCGCGGTCAGGACGGTCTCGCGGCCGTCCCGGTCCTTGCGCAGCAGCGGCACGCCGACCGCGTCGGGCGCGCTCTGCGCGGCGAGCGCGGTCAGCACACCGTCCGGGCCCAGCTCGACGTAGCGGGTGACGCCCTCGCGGTGCAGGGTCTCGACGCCGTCGGCGAAGCGGACGGCCTCGCGGACCTGTCGCACCCAGTAGTCGGGGGTGGCGAGGAGGCCGGGTTCGGCGATCCCGCCGGTCAGGTTGGAGACGACCGGGATGCGCGGCTCGGCGAAGGTCAACCCGCCGAGCACGGCGGCGAATTCTTCGAGCATCGGCTCCATCAGCGCCGAGTGGAAGGCGTGCGAGACGGTGAGCCGGCTGGTCTTGCGGCCCTCGGCCTTCCAGCGGGCCGCGAACTCCTCGACCACCTCGGTCGGGCCCGAAACCACCAGCGAGGTCGGGCCGTTGACGGCCGCGACGTCCAGCCGGTCGCCGATCGCGTCGCGGACCTCGGCCTCGGTGGCCTGCACGGCGAGCATCGCTCCGCCCTCGGGCAGCGCCTGCATCAGCCGGCCGCGCGCCGCCACCAGCGCACAGGCGTCGGCCAGCGAGAACACGCCCGCCGCATGGGCGGCGGCGATCTCACCGATCGAGTGCCCGAGCAGGAAGTCGGCCGTCACGCCCCAGGATTCGAGCAGCCGGAACGACGCCACCTCGACCGCGAACAGCCCGGCCTGCGCCCACACCGTACGGTCCAGATCCTCGGCGCCCTCGAACACCACGCCCCCGACCGGCCGGTCCAGCAGCAGGTCGAACTCCGCGCAGACCGCGTCGAAGGCCGCCGCGAAGGCGGGGAACGCCTCGTACAGGTCCCGGCCCATGCCGACCCGCTGCGCGCCCTGCCCCGTGAACAGGAACGCCGTCCGGCCCTCCGTCGCGATCCCGGAGACGACCCCGCTCGAGGAGCGCCCGTCCGCCAGCGCGGCCAGACCGTCCCGCAGCGCCGCCCGGCCGTCGCCGAACACCACCGCGCGGTGCTCCAGCGCGGCTCGGGAGAGCAGCGTCGACGCCACCTCCACCGGCGCGAACTCCGGCTCTCCGCCAAGGAATTCGGCCAGCCGCCCGGCCTGCGCCGCCAGCGCGCCGGCCGAGCGTCCCGACACGAGCCACGGCAGCACGCCCTCTACTGCCTCCGTCTCCTCGACCGCCACCGTCGGAGCGGCCTCCAGGATCACGTGGGCGTTGGTGCCGCTGATCCCGAAGGAGGACACGCCCGCGCGACGCGGGCGACCGGCCTCCGGCCACGGGCGGGCCTCGGTCAGCAGCTCGACCGCGCCCGCCGACCAGTCCACCTCGGAGGTCTGCTGCTCGGCGTGCAACGTCGCCGGGAGCACGCCGTGCCGCAGCGCCTGCACCATCTTGATGACGCCCGCCACACCGGCCGCGGCCTGGGTGTGCCCGATGTTCGACTTGATCGAGCCCAGCCACAGCGGCTCGTCACCGCGGCCCTGGCCGTAGGTGGCCAGCAGCGCCTGCGCCTCGATCGGGTCGCCCAGGCTGGTGCCGGTGCCGTGCGCCTCCACCGCGTCCACCTCGGCGGCCGACAGCCCGGCACTCGCCAGCGCCTGCCGGATCACCCGCTGCTGAGCCGGACCGTTCGGAGCGGTCAGACCGTTGGACGCACCGTCCTGGTTGACCGCGCTGCCACGGACCACCGCCAGCACCTCGTGCCCGAGCCGCCGGGCGTCCGACAGCCGCTCGACCACCAGCACGCCGACGCCCTCGCCCCAGCCCGTACCGTCCGCGCCGGCCGCGAAGGGCTTGCAGCGGCCGTCCGCCGCCAGCCCGCCCTGCCGGGCGAACTCGGTGAACACCCCGGAGCCGGTCATCACCGTCACCCCGCTCGCGAGGGCCAGGTCGCACTCGCCGGAGCGCAGCGCCTGCGCCGCGAGGTGCAGCGCGACCAGCGAGGACGAGCAGGCCGTGTCCACGGTCATCGCCGGGCCCTCCAGCCCGAACGCGTACGCCACCCGGCCGGACAGGACGCTGGTCGCGCCACCGGTCAGCCGGTGCCCCTCGGTGTCCTGGGGCAGGTCCACGTCGACGCCGTAGTAGGAGGGCGCGGCGCCGGCGAAGACGCCGATCGGCTCGCCCTTGAGCGCCTTGGGATCGAGGCCGGCGGATTCGAAGGCCTCCCAGGACGCCTCCAGCAGCAGGCGCTGCTGCGGGTCCATCGCCAGCGCCTCGCGCGGCGAGATCCCGAACAGGCCGGCGTCGAAGTCCGCGACGCCGTCGACGAAGCCCCCGAGGGTGGCGTACGCGCCGGACTGCCCGGTGAGGTCCCAGCCGCGGTCGGCCGGGAACCCCACGATCCCGTCCCCGCCCGTGGAGACCAGTCGCCACAGGTCGGCCGGGGAGGCCACGTGGCCGGGGAAGCGGCAGGACATGCCGACGATGGCGATCGGCTCGCCGGGGTCGGCGACGGCAGCCGTCGCGCGGGGCCGGTCGGCCTCCTCGGCCGCGCCGAGCAGCAGGGTGGTAAGGAAGTCCGCGAGGGCCGCGGCCGTCGGGTAGTCGAACACCAGGGTGGCGGGCAGCCGCCGGCCGGTGGCGGTGTTCAGCCGGTTGCGCAGTTCCACCGCGGCCAGCGAGTCGACGCCGAGGTCCTTGAACGCCTGCTGCGGCCCGACGGCCTCGGCACCCGCGTGGCCGAGCACGGTGGCCGTGTTCGTCCGGACCAGGTCGAGCAGCAGTTGCCGCCGCTCGCCGTCCTCCAGGCCCCGGAGGCGGCGTTCCAGCGTGGCCTGCCCGCCCGTCACCGGGCCGTCGGCGGCCTGCCGCAGGGTGGGGCGGACCAGGCCGCGCAGCAGGGACGGCGGCTCGGCGCCCGAGGCGCGGGCGGCCGCGAGGTCGAGCGGGACCGGCAGCAGGTGCGCGGCGGGCAGGGCGGCCGCGCGATCGTGGAGGGCGAGTCCGAGCTCGGCGGTCAGCGTGCCGGAGAGCCGGTCGCCGCTGGTCACGGTGGAACCCTCGGCGAGGTGCCCGGTGAGGGCGCTGGCCTTCGCCCACAGGCCCCAGCCGAGCGACTGCGCGGGCAGGCCGTGCGCACGGCGGTGCGCGGCGAGGGCGTCCAGGAAGGCGTTCGCGGCCGCGTAGTTGGCCTGGCCGCCGGTGCCGAAGGTCCCCGCGGCGGAGGAGTAGAGCACGAACGCGGCCAGGTCGGCGTCGGCGGTGAGCTCGTGCAGGTTGACGGCCGCGTCCACCTTGGGGCGCAGCACCGCGTCGAGCCGGGCCGGGGTGAGCGCGCCGAACACGCCGTCGTCCAGGACGCCCGCGGTGTGCACGACGCCGGTGAGCGGGTGCTCGGCGGGGATCGCGGCGAGGACCGCGGACAGCGCCTCGCGGTCGGCGGCGTCGCAGGCCGCGACGGTCGCCTCGGCGCCCAGTTCCCGCAGTTCGGCGACCAGCTCCGCGGCGCCGGCGGCGGCCGGGCCCTGACGGCTCAGCAGGAGCAGGTGCCGCACGCCGTGCCCGGCCGCCAGGTGGCGGGCCAGCAGCCCGCCCAGGGTGCCGGTGCCGCCGGTGATCAGGACGGTGCCCTCGGGGTCGAGCGGCGCCGGGACGGTGAGGACGTTCTTGCCGATGTGCCGGGCCTGGCCGATGTGCCGGAAGGCCTCGACGGCGTTGCGCACGTCCCAGGCCGTGGTCGGCAGGTCGTGCAGCGCGCCGGCGTCGAACAGGGCGATGACCTCGGCGAGGATCTCGCCCATCCGCACCGGTCCGGCCTCGCCGAGGTCGAAGGCGCGGTAGCGGACGTCCTCGCGCGGGAGGTCGGTGCGGACGTCGGCCTTGCCCATCTCCAGGAAGCGGCCGCCGGGCGCGAGCAGGCGCAGCGAGGCGTCGACGAACTCGCCGGCCAGCGCGTTGAGCACGACGTCCACGCCGCGTCCGCCGGTGGCGGCCCGGAAGGACTCCTCGAAGTCCAGGTCGCGGGAGGAGGCGATGCGGGTGTCGTCGAGGCCCTGGGCGCGCAGTACGTCCCACTTGCCGACGCTGGCCGTGCCGTAGACGTCGAGGCCCAGGTGCCGGCCGAGCTGGACGGCGGCCATGCCGACGCCCCCGGCCGCGGCGTGCACCAGCACGGACTCGCCGGGCCGGACGTCGGCCAGGTCGCGCAGCCCGTAGTAGGCCGTCGCGAACACCAGCGGGACGGCGGCGGCCCGGCCGAAGGTCCAGCCGTCGGGGATGCGGGCCAGCAGGTCGCGGGCCGTGACCGCGGTGGCGGCGATGCCGCCGGAGAAGAAGCCGAACACCCGGTCGCCGGGGGCGAGGTCGGTGACGCCGGGGCCGGTCCCGACCACCACGCCGGACGCCTCGGCGCCCATCGGCGCGCGCTCCGGGTACATGCCGAGCGCGAGCAGCACGTCGCGGAAGTTCACGCCGGCGGCGCGGACGGCGACCCGCACCTCGCCGGGGCCGAGCGGCCGGTCGGCGTCCGGCGCGGGGACCAGGGCGAGGTTCTCCAGCGTCCCCGGGCCGAGGGTGTCCAGGCGCCAGGCCTCCCGGCCGGACGGCACGGCGAGCGTGTCCGAGGGCCGGGCCAGCCGGGCGGCGAGGACGGCGCCGTCGCGGACGGCCAGCACCGGCTCGTCGCCGTGGGCGGCGACCGGGCACCAGTCGTCGGCCGGGGCCTCGCCGTCCAGGTCGACCAGCACGATCCGGCCGGGGTTCTCGGTCTGCGCGGAGCGGACCAGGCCCCGGACCGCGGCGGCGACCAGGTCGACGGGCTCCTGGCCGACGGCGACGGCGCCGCGGGTCACGACCACCAGCCGGGTGTCCGCCAGCCGCTCCTCGGCCAGCCAGGCCTGGAGGTCCGTCAGGAGGCGGCCGGCCGTCTCCCGCACCCGGGCCGGCAGGTCGACGGCCTCGGCGGCGGTCGTGGGGACGGGCAGCACCACGGCCTGCGGCGCCGGGCGTCCGTCGTCGAGCGCGGCGACCAGCTCGGCGAGCCCGGCGTACCGGGGCGCGTCGAGCCGCGGGACGGCGGGCGCGGGGGTGTCCGCGCCGCCCGGGGCGGGCGCACCGAGCACGGCCCAGGTCGCGGGCCCGGCACCGGCGGCGCCCGCCGACGTGACCGGGGTCCAGTCCAGCGCGAACAGCGCCTCGGCGACGGCCGGGCCGACGGCGGGGCGCAGCTGCTCGGCCTCGACCTCCCGCAGCACCAGGGACTCGATGGTCATGACGGGTGCCCCGGTGCCGTCGGCGACGCTCAGCGCCACGCCGTCGGCGGTCACGGTCAGGGTGACCCGCAGCACGGCGGCACCGGCCGCGTGCAGCCGGACGCCGGTCCAGGCGAACGGCATCCGGGCGGCCCGGTGGGCGTCCACGGCGGCGGAGAAGCCGACCGCGTGCAGCGCGGCGTCCAGCAGCGCGGGATGCAGTCCGTACGCCTGCGCCTGACCGGCGGCGGCCTCGGGGAGCAGCACCTCGGCGTGGACGCTGTCGCCGTCGCTCCAGGCCGCGTGCAGGCCCTGGAACACCGGTCCGTAGCCGTAGCCGACGGCCGTCAGGCGGTCGTAGAAGCCGTCGAGGTCGACGGGCTCGGCCCCCACGGGCGGCCAGGTCCCGGCAACGGCGGAGCCGTCGGCGGCCGGGGTGGCGGAGCCGTCGGCGGCCGGGGCGGCGGCGCCCGCCGGGGAGAGCACCCCGGTCGCGTGGCACACCCACGCGGAGTCCTCCGCCTCGGAGCGCGACAGGACCTGCACGGTGCGGTCCCCGGCCTCGTCGGCCTCGGAGACGCTCACCTGGACGGCGACGCCGCCCTGCTGCGGCAGCACCAGCGGCGACTGGATCACCAGCTCGCGCAGCACCTCGCAGCCGGCCTCGCGGCCCGCCCTCAGCGCCATCTCCACCAGGGCGGTGCCGGGGACGAGCACGGTCTCCAGGACGGCGTGGTCGGCGAGCCAGGGGTGCACGGCCAGGCTCAGCCGCCCGGTCAGCACCAGTCCCCCGCCGTGCAGGGCGACGACCGCGCCCAGCAGCGGGTGCCGGGCCCCGGTCTGGCCGAGGGCCTTCACGTCGCCCGCCCCGGCGGTCGGCTTCGGCCAGTACCGTTGCCGCTGGAAGGCGTAGGTCGGCAGGTCGAGGCGGCGTCCACCGGTGACGACCAGGGACCAGTCGAGTTCGGTGCCGCTCGTCCACAGGGTGGCGAGCGCGGTCAGCGCGGTCTCGGACTCCGCGCGGTCACGGCGCATCAGCGGGGCGACCACGCCCTCGGCGAGCTGCTGCCCGACCAGACCCGACAGCACGGTGTCCGGGCCCAGCTCGACGTAGCGGGTGACGCCCAGGCCGTGCAGCGCTTCGACGCCGTCGGCGAAGCGGACGGCCTCGCGGACCTGACGGACCCAGTAGTCGGGGGTGGTGAGCAGCCCCGGCTCGGCGATCCCGCCGGTCAGGTTCGACACGATCGGGACCTGCGGCTCGGCGAAGGTCAACTTCGCGATGACGGCGGCGAATTCGGCGAGCATCGGCTCCATCAGGGCCGAGTGGAAGGCGTGCGAGACGGTCAGTCGACGGGCCTTGCGGCCGTCGGCCTTCCAGCGGGCCGCGAACTCCTCCACCACCTCGGTCGGACCGGAAACCACCACCGAGGTCGGGCCGTTGACGGCCGCGACGTCCAGGCGGTCGCCGATCTCCGAACGCACCTCCGCCTCGGCGGCCTGCACCGCCAGCATCGCCCCGCCGCTCGGCAGCGCGTCCATCAGCCGACCGCGCGCCGCCACCAGGGCGCACGCGTCGGCGAGCGAGAAAACGCCCGCCACATGGGCGGCCGCCACCTCGCCGATCGAGTGCCCGAGCAGCACGTCCGGGACCACGCCCCAGGATTCCAGCAGCCGGAAGGACGCCACCTCGACCGCGAACAGCCCGGCCTGCGCCCACACCGTCCGGTCCAGATCCTCGACGCCGTCGAAAACGACCTCCCGCACCGACCGCCCGAGCCTCCCGTCCAACTCCGCGCAGACCGCGTCGAACGCCGACGCGAACACCGGGAACGCCTCGTACAACTCCCGCCCCATGCCGACCCGCTGCGCACCCTGACCGGTGAACAGGAACGCCGTCCGCCCCTCCGTCGCGACACCGGTCACGACCCCGCCGGAGGGGCGGCCGTCCGCCAGCGCGACCAGGCCGTCCAGCAGCGCCGCCCGGTCGTCGCCGAGCACCACCGCACGGTGGGCCAGCGCGGCCCGGGAGAGCAGCGTCCCCGCCACCTCCACCGGTGCGAACTCCGGCTCCCCGCCGAGGAATTCGGCCAGCCGCCCGGCCTGCGCCGCCAGCGCCTCGGACGATCCGCCCGACACCGGCCACGGCGCCACGCCGTTCAGCGCCGGAGGCTCCTCCACCGGGGGCTCCTCCACCGGGGGCTCCTCCACCGGAGCCACCGGCGCCGACTCCAGGATGACGTGGGCGTTGGTACCGCTGATCCCGAAAGAGGACACACCCGCGCGACGCGGACGGTCCGCCTCCGGCCACGGCCGGGCCTCGGTCAGCAGCTCGACCGCGCCGGTCGTCCAGTCGACGTGCGGGGACGGCGCGTCCGCGTGCAGAGTGGCCGGCAGGACGCCCTGCCGCATCGCCTGCACCATCTTGATGACGCCCGCCACACCGGCCGCCGCCTGGGTGTGCCCGATGTTCGACTTGATCGAGCCCAGCCACAGCGGCCGCCCCTCGGGGCGCTCCTGCCCGTAGGTGGCCAGCAGCGCCTGCGCCTCGATCGGGTCGCCCAGGCTGGTTCCGGTGCCGTGCGCCTCGACGGCGTCCACCTCGGTCGCCTCCAGGCGGGCGTTGGCCAGCGCCTGCCGGATCACCCGCTCCTGCGACGGGCCGTTCGGCGCCGTCAGACCGTTCGACGCACCGTCCTGGTTGACCGCGCTCCCCCGGACCACCGCCAGCACCTCGTGCCCGAGCCGCTGCGCGTCCGACAGCCGCTCCAGCACCAGCACGCCGACGCCCTCGCCCCAGCCCGTGCCGTCCGCGTCCGCCGCGAAGGCCTTGCAGCGGCCGTCCGCCGCCAGCCCGCCCTGCCGGTTGAAGCTGGCATACCCGCCGGGGGTGGACATCACGGTGGCGCCGCCCGCGAGGGCCAGGTCGCACTCGCCGGAGCGCAGCGCGTGCGCCGCGAGGTGCATGGCCACCAGCGAGGACGAGCAGGCCGTGTCCACGGTGACCGCCGGGCCCTCCAGCCCGAACACGTACGAGAGCCGGCCGGACATCACGCTGGCGGTGGTGCCGGTGGCGATGTGCCCCTCCAGGCCCTCCGGGGAGGCGAGCGCGACCAGGCCGTAGTCCTGGCCGTTGGTGCCCGCGAACACGCCGGTACGGCTGCCGCGCAGCGCGCGCGGGTTCAGGCCGGCGGCCTCGAAGGCCTCCCAGGAGGCCTCCAGCAGCAGGCGCTGCTGCGGGTCCATGGCGGTGGCCTCGCGCGGGCTGATGCCGAAGAACGCCGCGTCGAACTCGTCGGCGTCGTGGAGGAAGCCGCCCTGCCGGGCGTAGTCGTCGTCCTCGTCCTCGGCCCAGCCCCGGTTGGTCGGGAAGTCGCCGACCGCGTCGGTGCGTTCGGCCACCAGCCGCCACAGCTCGGCGGGCGTCCGCACCCCGCCGGGGAAGCGGCAGCCCATGCCGACGATGGCGATCGGCTCCTGCGCGCGGTCCTCGATGGTGCGGATCCGGCGGTGCGCCTGGCGGAGCTCGCCCGTCACCCACTTCAGATGGTCGAGCAGCTTCTGGTCATCCGCCATGGATCTTCCCCTTCACGAACGGTGCCTCGACGACGATCAAGCCGGGCCCCCGAATTCCTTCCGGATGAGGTCGAGGACCTCATCGGCGCTGGCGTCGTCCAGCGCGTCGTCCGATTGCGTCTCGCCCGTGCCCGCCAGGCGGGCCAGCAGGCCCTGGAGCCGGGCGGCGACGTCCGCCCGTTCCCGCTCGTCGGCGTCGAGCCGCAGCAGCCTGGCCTCCAGCCGGTCCAGGTCCGCCACCAGGTCGACCGTCCGGTCGGCCTCCTCGGGCAGCAGCAGGCTGCCGAGGTGGGCACCGAGCGCGGTGGGCGTCGGGTGGTCGAACACCAGCGTGGCCGGCAGGTTGAGACCGGTCTCGTGGTGCAGCAGGTTGCGGAACTCCACCGCGATCAGCGAGTCGAACCCGATCGAGCGGAACGCCTGGTCCGGTGCGACGGCCTCGGCGCTGTCGCGGCCGAGGACCGCGGCGGCGCGGGCGCGGACCAGGTCGAGCAGCATCCGCTGCCGCTGCGGGGCGGGCAGCGCCGCCAGTTCCCGGCGCAGCCCGGCGGAGCCGTCGAGCACGACCGTCTCGGCCACCGACGGGACCAGCGCCGCGAACTCCGCCAGGTCGCGCATCAGCGGGTTCGGCCGCGTCCCGGCGAACCGGGGCGCGAAGGTGGGCCAGTCGATGTCCGCGACCACCAGGTTCGGCCGGTCCCCGCCGATCGCCCGGGCCAGGGCCCGGACCGCCGAACGCGGGTCCATCGCCGGGACCCCGCTGCGGCGCAGCCGGTCCGTCACCACCTGACCGGTGGCCATGCCGTCCTGCGCCCACGGGCCCCAGGCCACCGACACGCCGGGCAGGCCCCGGTCGTGCCGGTGCTCCATCCAGGCGTCCAGGAAGGCGTTCGCCGCGGCGTAGTTGCCCTGTCCGGCGCTGCCGACGGTGCCGGCCAGCGAGGAGAACGCCACGAAGAAGTCCAGGTCACCGGTGAGTTCGTCCAGGTGCACCAGGCCGGACGCCTTCGCCGCCAGGACGGTGGCGAACCGCTCCGGGGTGAGGGCGTCGAGCGTGCCGTCGTCCAGGACCCCGGCCGCGTGCACCACGCCGATCAGCGGGGCGTCGGACGGGACCTGCGCCAACACCGCCGCCAGCGCCTCGCGGTCGGCGGCGTCGCAGGCCGCGACGGTCGCCTCGGCGCCCAGTTCGGCGAGTTCGGCGACGAGTTCGGCGACGCCGGGCGCCTCCGGGCCGCGGCGGCCGGTCAGCAGCAGCCGGGTGACGCCGGACTCGGCGAGCCAGCGGGCGACCACCGCGCCCAGCGCGCCGGTTCCGCCGGTGACCAGCACCGTGCCGGGGCCGGACGGCGCCCACGAGGGCTCCGCCGTACCGTCGGTGGCGTCGACCCGGACGAGGCGCCGGACGAGGGCCTCGCCCGCGCCGCGCACCGCGACCTGGTCCTCGCCCGGTGTGCCGCCCAGCACGCCGGCCAGGGTCCGGCCGGCCGCCGCGTCCACGGTCTCCGGCAGGTCGACCAGACCGCCCCAGCGCTGCGGGTGCTCCAGCGCGGCGACCCGGCCGAGGCCCCACACCTGCGCCTGCGCCGGGTCGGCGAGCAGGTCGCCGGAGCCGGTCCGGACGGCGCCGCGGGTGAGCGCCCACAGCGGCGTCTTCAGGTTGGCGTCGCCGAGCGCCTGCACCGTCACCAGGGTGGCGGCCACGGCCGGCGACACGGCGCGGTCGGCGTCCGGACCGTCGTGGGCGGCGGCCAGCAGCACCGCGCCGGCCACGTCGGGCACGCCCTCGACCGCGGCCAGGAGGCGGGCCGCCAGAGCGGCCCGGTCGAGGTCCGCCGGGTCCAGCACGAGGTCGACGGTGCGCGCCCCGGCGGAGCGGATCGCCGTGCGCACGCCCTCGGCCAGGTCCCGGTCGGTCCCGTCGAGGACCAGCACCAGCCAGCTCCCGTCCAGTTCGGGCTCGGCGACCGGGGCCGGGACCGGCTTCCAGGTGACCTCGTAGCGCCAGCTGTCGAGCACCGAGTCCCGGCGGCGCAGTCGGCGCCAGGAGGAGAGCGCGGGCAGGATCTCGCCGAGCACCTCGGACCGCTCGCCGAGGCGCAGCGTGCCCGCCAGTTCGGCCAGGTCCTCGCGCTCGACGGCCTCCCAGAACCGGGACTCCACGGCGTCCCCGGACGGCAGCGGCGCGGGCGCCGGGGTCGGCCAGAACCGCTCGTGGTGGAAGGCGTACGTCGGCAGGTCGACCCGCCGGCCGCGCGGCAGGACCGCCGGCCAGTCCACCTCGGCGCCGGCCGTCCAGAGCCGGGCCAGCGCGTGCAGCGCCGTCCCGGCCTCGTCCCGGTCGCGCCGCATCACGGGGGCGAACACGGCCTTGGCGACGGACTGCTGGGCCAGCGCGCAGAGCACGCCGTCGGGGCCGAGCTCCACGAAGCGGGTCACGCCCTCGCGGTGCAGGGCCTCGACGCCGTCGGCGAAGCGGACGGCCTCACGGACCTGGCGCAGCCAGTAGTCCGGCGTGGACAGCAGGCCGGGCTCGGCGAGTTCGCCGGTCAGGTCGGAGACGACCGGGATGCGCGGTTCGGCGAAGGTCAACTCCGCCAGCACGGCGGCGAATTCGGCGAGCATCGGCTCCATCAGGGCCGAGTGGAAGGCGTGCGAGACGGTGAGCCGGCTGGTCTTGCGGCCGTCGGCCTTCCAGCGGGCCGCGAACTCCTCCACCACCTCGGTCGGGCCCGAAACCACCACGGAGGTCGGGCCGTTGACGGCCGCCACGTCCAGGCGGTCACCGATCTCCGAGCGCACCTCGGCCTCGGCGGCCTGCACCGCCAGCATCGCCCCGCCGCTCGGCAGCGCCTGCATCAGCCGCCCGCGCGCCGCCACCAGGGCGCACGCGTCCGCCAGCGAGAACACGCCCGCCGCATGGGCGGCCGCGATCTCACCGATCGAGTGCCCGAGCAGGAAGTCGGCCGTCACGCCCCAGGATTCGAGCAGCCGGAACGAGGCGACCTCGACCGCGAACAGCCCGGCCTGCGCCCACACCGTCCGGTCCAGATCCTCGACGCCGTCGAACACCACGTCCCCGACCGGCCGGTCCAGCAGCAGGTCGAACTCCGCGCAGACCGCGTCGAAGGCCGCCGCGAACACCGGCTGCGCGTCGTACAACTCCCGTCCCATGCCTGCGCGCTGGGCGCCCTGGCCGGTGAACAGGAAGGCCAGGCGGCCCTCCCGCACGGTGCCGGTGACCACGTCCGCCGAGAAGGCCGCCGAGGCGAGCGCCCCGGCGCCGGAGCGCAGCGCGTCCCGGTCTGCGCCGAGCACGACGGCGCGGTGCGCCAGCCCGGCCCGTCCGGTCGCCAGCGACCAGGCCGCGTCCACCGGGTCGTGGCCGGGTTCGGCGTCCAGGTGCGCGGCGAGCCGTTGCGCCTGGGCCCGCAGCGATTCGGCGCTCTGCCCGGAGAGCAGCCACGGCAGACCGCCCGCCGGCACGGCGGCCGGGGGCTCCACCGCTTCCGCCGACTCCACCGGGTCCGCCGGGGCGGACTCCAGGATGATGTGGGCGTTGGTGCCGCTGATGCCGAAGGAGGAGACACCGGCCCGGCGCGGCCGGTCCAGCTCGGGCCACGGGCGGGACTCGGTGAGCAGTTCCACCGCGCCCGCCGACCAGTCGACCTGGGGCGACGGCTCACCGACGTGCAGGGTGGCCGGCAGCACGCCGTGCCGCAGCGCCTGCACCATCTTGATCACACCCGCCACACCGGCTGCCGCCTGGGTGTGGCCGATGTTGGACTTGATCGAGCCGAGCCAGAGCGGTTCGCCCGCCCGCTCCCGGCCGTAGGTGGCCAGCAGCGCCTGGGCCTCGATCGGGTCGCCGAGCCTGGTGCCGGTGCCGTGCGCCTCGACGGCGTCCACGTCCGCGGCCGTCAGTCCGGCGTTGGCGAGGGCCTGGCGGATCACCCGCTGCTGGGCGGGGCCGTTCGGGGCGGTGAGGCCGTTGGAGGCGCCGTCCTGGTTGACCGCACTGCCGCGCACCACCGCCAGCACCCGGTGTCCGTTGCGGCGCGCGTCCGAGAGCCGCTCGACCAGCAGGACGCCGACGCCCTCGCCCCAGCCCGTACCGTCCGCGTCCGCCGCGAAGGCCTTGCAGCGGCCGTCGGCGGCCAGCCCGCCCTGGCGGTCGAACTCGCTGAACACGCCCGGCGTGGACATCACGGTGACACCGCCGGCCAGCGCCAGTTCGCACTCGCCCCGGCGCAGCGCCTGCGCCGCGAGGTGCAGGGCCACCAGCGAGGCGGAGCAGGCCGTGTCCACGGTCAGCGCCGGTCCTTCGAGGCCGAAGGCGTACGCCACCCGGCCGGAGAGCACCGCCGCCGCGTTGCCGGTGGCGACGTGCCCCTCGACCTTGTCCTCGGCGGCGGCGAGCAGCGTCGGGTAGTCCTGGCCGTTGGTGCCCGCGAAGACACCGACGGACCGGCCCCGCGCGGACCGCGGGTCCATTCCGGCGGACTCGAAGGTCTCCCAGACCGTCTCCAGCAGCAGGCGCTGCTGGGGGTCCATCGCCAGCGCCTCGCGCGGCGAGATGCCGAACAGCGTGGCGTCGAACTCCGCGACGCCGTCGAGGAAGCCGCCGACGGCCGCGTACGAGCCCGACCGGTCGGCGAGGTCCCACCCGCGGTCGGCGGGGAAGCCGGTCATCGCGTCCCCGTTGCCGGAGAGCAGCGCCCACAGGGCCTCCGGCGTTCGGGCGCCGCCCGGGAACCGGCAGGCCATACCGACGATCGCGATCGGCTCGTCCTCGGCGGCGACGGACGCGGTGTCCGGCGCCGGCACCGGGTCGGCCGCACCGTACAGCTCCGCGAACAGGAACTCGCCCAGGGCGATCGGCGTCGGGTGGTCGAAGACCAGGGTGGCCGGCAGCCGGAGGCCGGTGCGGGCACCGATCAGGTTGCGGAACGCCACCGCGGTCAGCGAGTCGAAGCCGATGTCGCGGAAGGCCCGGCCCGGTTCGACGCTCGCGCTCGACGCGTGCCCCAGCACCGCGGCCGCGCAGCTGCGGATCAGGTCCAGCAGCGCCCGGTCGCGCTGGGCGGGGGGCAGCTCCGCGAGCCCCTGCGCCCCGGTCGCTTCCGCCCCGGCGTCGCCGGCCCGGCCGGCCCGGTCGGGCCGGCCCGCTTCGGGCAGCTCGGCCAGCAGCGGGCTGGTCCTGGCCCCGGTGAAGGCGGGCAGCATCCGCGCCCAGTCGACGTCCGCGATCGCCACGAGGTCCTCGCCGTGGTCGACGGCCCTGGCCATCGCCTCCATCGCCAGTCGTGCGTCCATCGGCGTCAGTCCGGCGCGCCGGACCCGGTCGGCCACCACGTCCTCGGTGGCCATGCCCTGCTCCGCCCAGGCGCCCCAGGCGATCGAGAGTCCGGCGAGACCGCGGTCGCGGCGCCGCTGGATCCAGGCGTCCAGGAAGGCGTTCGCCGCCGCGTAGTT
>NZ_JBSHBN010000117.1:0-28690 GCF_053612025.1 Kitasatospora sp. NPDC054768 | reverse complement strand
GAACGGATGGTGAGGCGACGTGAGTGCTGCTTGATGGTGGTTTCGGCGCGCCTGGCCAAGCTTGGCCAGGCCCGCCGTTGCTCTTGCGGTTCCTGGAAGGGTCGGGCGGGTGGGCGACCTGTGCGAAGGAGCGTGGCGATTTCAGCTCTCCCCCACAGGAAGTCGGCTGGGCCGACTTCCTGTGCACAAGGCGGGCCCGCGCGGCTTCACATCCGGGATCTCAGCGCGTCGACCTCGCAGCCCGGCGCGAAGGGGTCGAAGCCGTGCTCGATCAGCCAGCGAACCGCCAGCAGGCTTCGCAACGACCACCACGCGCGGATCACGTCGAGGTCGACGTCGGTGCCGTACCCGGCGATGACGTCGTCGAGGTGCTCCTCGTGTCCGAGCGTGAAGGTGGCGAGGTCGTACAGGGCGTCACCCCGGCCCGCCTCGGACCAGTCGATGATGCCGGTGACCTCGCCATCGTCGACGAACAGGTGCGCGACCTGCAGGTCTCCGTGCGTGAACGCCGGAGTCCACGGCCGGAACGCGGCCTCGGCGACCTCGCGATTGCGGGTGACCAGGTCGGCGGGCAGGACGCCGTTCGTCACGAGCACCTCGCACTCGTCGTCGAGTTCCGCCGTCAGCGCGACGACGCTCCGGCCGGCCCGGCCGGGCCTGGGCGGCAGCGGCGCGTCGTGCAGCTTCCGGATGGCGGCGCCCGCCGCGGCCCACTCCGCCGGTGACCCGGTCGACGGCCCGCCGAGGCGCCCGAGGGTCCTCCCCGGGAGCGCGGCGATCGCGAGCACGGGCGGCTTGCGCCACAGGACCTTCGGAGTCGGGACCGGTGCGAGGGACATCGCCTCGACCTCGACGTCGATCCGCGCCTGATCGGCGTCCACCTTCAGGAACACGTCTCCGACGCGCAGGGTCGCGCGCTCGGAATGGGCGACGACGACCGTGACCTCATCCATGGGCGACCAGTATCCCGGGGACGGCCGCCGGTGTCGCCGGGTTTGTCACGTGCGACGACGCGGCCGACCGCGGCCCGCCACCCGGCGGCCCCGTGCACCGCACCGCACCGCCGCGCGCCAGAAGTCGGCCCCGCCGACTTCCCACGCGCACCACGGGCCAGTGCAGCGGCAGGGCTCGGCGTCGTGTTCGTCGTAGGCCAGGACGAAGGTGGCGCTCGACCATGCCGGCGAAGGGAACCTCCGCGCCGCACGACATACTCCCGGCGGATTACTCCGGTACCTCGCGGGGGCTACGAACGACACCGGAGTGTTTACATCCACGGGCCGATTCGACACGGAGCTGCGGAACCTAGCGTCGATCCCATGAAACGCAATCGCCGTATCAGCGCTGTCGCGGTGCTGGCGCTCGCCGCCCTCGTCACCGGAACCGGCGCCGGGTTCGCCGCCACGACCACACCGTCGGGCACACCGGTGGCCACGCACGCGTTCGACACCGCACCGGCCACGGGCACCGCGCCCACGCCGTCCTTCCACGGCACGCTCCCCGCGCCGACCGGCCCCTACGCCGCCGGCGAGGACGTCATCCACCTCACCGACGCGGGCCGTCCCGACCCGTGGGTGCCGTCATCCGGCCCCCGCCAACTGGCCGTCACGATGGTCTACCCGGCCGTCCCCGGGACCGGGACTCCGGCCCCTTACATGACCCTCGCCGAGGCAGCCGGAGCCATCCAGTTCCGGGGGATGCCGGCGAGCTCCGGCGTCACCGCACAGAACCTTTCCGGCGTCACCACTCACGCCTTCGACGGCGCGTGGCCGCAGCGCGGCAAGTATCCGCTGGTGGTCCTCTCACCCGGGTTCGAGGACCAGCGCATGACGCTCACCTCGCTCGCGACCGACCTGGCCAGTCACGGCTACGTCGTCGCGCTCGTCGGCCACACCTACGAGGACAGCGGCGAGACGCTGGCGAACGGCCGGACGCCGACGTGCGCGATCTGCCACAACCCGGCGCTCGACTTCGACTCCGTCGCCGCCAGCCGCGCGCTGGACGTGTCCTTCGTGATCGACCAGTTGACGCATGGCAATACCGCGTGGCCCCTGGCACACCTCATCGACAAGCACGAGATCGGCATGGCCGGACACTCCATCGGCGGAGCGGCGGCCGCCGCCACGATGATCGCCGACCCGCGAGTACGGGCCGGGGTGAACATGGACGGCAGCTTCCACCCGGCCCCGATGCCCGGCCAGATCGACCGGCCGCTCCTCATGCTGGGCGCGGCCGCCAACCACTTGCCCAGCAGCCACGACACCACGTGGGGGCAGGCCTGGGCCGCCCTCGGCGGCTACAAGAAGTGGCTGACGGTCGCCGGCGCCGACCACACCAGCTTCACCGACCTGGACCTGCTCCTGGACGAGGCCGGGTTCCCGGCGCCGGGGCCCCTCTCCCCGGAACGCGGGGTGGTGATCACCCGCGAGTACGTGACAGCGTTCTTCGACCGGACGCTGAAGGGGATCCACAGTCCGCTGCTGGACGGCCCCTCGCCGAACAATCCGGAAGTACTCTTCCAGTACTAGCGTTGATCCTTCGGGGGTTCATACGGCTTTGAGTGGGCTGCCGTCGTCGGTCCGGCGGTAGGGCTCGGCGTCGTGTTCGTCGCAGGCCAGGACGAAGGTGTCGACGTTGTCGCGGTCGATGCGCTCGGTGAGGACTTGGCCGGCGTGGACGTTCAGGGCGGGATCGCTCGGATTCGAAGCCGCGTGAGCGGTGGGCTCGGTCGTCGGCCCTACCCGGGCCGGCCGTTGCAGTTCTCGAAGCCGGTCTCCACGGTGCCGCGGAAGGCCAGCGCCTCGCGGCCGATGCCAAGGGCGTTGAGCAGGATGTCGAGCGCCGCGTCCACATCGTCCACCGAGCGGCTCACCCCGACGACCGTGTACGGGACGGTCGCTCCTTCCAACTCGCTCAGCGCGAAGTCCGTCTTCCCGATGCGGAACATGGCAACGTGCACGTAGCCGAGGTCTTCCCAGCCTCGTTCGACGGTCAGTCGCAACCGGGCCGCGAGCGCCGCCAGGGGCGGTTGCAGCCCCGCCACCACTCGAAACGAGCTTGCCGCGTACTCCCACACGCTCGACTGGAACGCAGGGTTGCGCTTCCCGCCCTGGTACGCGGGAGCTTCCTCCCCGTCCGGTTCAGGTCCCGGAACGTTCACTGCCGCCATGTCGACCTCCCCCACCGAACACCACAGCTGCCGCCCGGTGTTCACCGTATCGGGCGGGTGGGGAGCCGGCAGTGCCCCCTCGACCCCGGTGCACGAGCGCCCAAGGCCTGACACCCGACCACCTCGCACAGGAAGTCGGCCCCGCCGACTTCCTGCTCACCTCCACCGGTCCCCCATGATGGTGATCATGACTGATGAACCCCTGTCCGTGTCCTTGGCCGAGCTGCGCAGCTCGTTCGACGTCGTACTCCGTCATATGGAAGCCGCTGCGGCGGGCGATGCCGTCGCCCTGGACAACGACTACTTCTGGTCCATCCCTCCGAACGACCTCTACGACGTCACCCGGGAGCCGGACGAACTCACCATCGGACAGCTCTCGGAATCCTGGCAGCACCTGCGGGACGTAGTCGCCGACCCGGACCGCGCGCTGAGCCACCACCTGACGTGGCTCGCCGACGTCCTCCGGGCCATCGCCCACGAGCACCCGGCATAACCCCCTCCCGCCCCGCGCGGTAAGTCGAGCCCGTCGACTTCCCGCGCACGTCAACGCTCCGAAACAGCTGGACCCCGAGCGGTCCGGGAAGCCCGACCCCGCTTCTGAAGTCCGGCCTTGTCGGGACTGCTCGGGACAGTGTTCGACCGTGAGCCTCGAAGAGCTGCGCGGCCAGTTCTGCTGGTTGACGTCACTCGTCCTGCGGACCGACCTGCAACCCGGCGAAGCCGTCCTCGTGCCGCCCGAGGCTCGTCATCTCCTGCATCACCACGCCAACCGCTGCGTGCTGCACCGGCTGACGATCACCGGCCCGGGCGAGGAGGTGGAGATCCTCGCCGAGGAAATCAGCGACCACTGAAGGGTGTTCCAGGAGACCGGATGCGGGACACTTCCTCGATCCGGTCCGGGAGTTCGACCGGGCCGACGGACGTCCCCGGCCGGGGTGGGCCCGGCCGGGGATGCGAGCGGCTACAGGTGGACGTCGGAGACCTCGAAGGTCTGGACGCTGTAGGCACCGCAGTCGGACCAGAACCGCCCGCCGTTCATCACGGTGTCCGCGTAGTACTGGTAGCGCTGGCCGTCACCGGCGCCGACGCCGGTGACCCAGCGCTTGACCGCGGCACCATGGACGCCCGGCTGCGAGAACGCCGACAGGTCGAACGTGAGCCACTGCGCGTCCTCGAGGAGGTAGGCGACCACGACCAGCTTGTGGTTGACGGCGTCGTAGGCCGCGACCGCGTTGTTGTGGCCGGTGTCCATGATCGTCATCCCCGGGCGGATGTGCCGCATGTACTGGGCGAGCACCCAGTACTTGGGGTTGACCCCGACCAGCGCCCCGTCGGTGAAGTCGATCGCGCCGAAGCCGTGCCAGTCGAGGATCTGCCAGGCCACCCAGGCCGAAGGGTGGAGCAGGCGCAGGTCGGCGTGCAGGTTCTCGGCGAGGGCCAGGCCGTGCGCCCACCCGTCGCCGTACTCGGAGTTCCAGATCCGCTTGCCGTCGGCGGACACCGCGTCGTACAACCCGACCCGGTCGCCGCCGAGTTCGTCGTAACCGTGGACGTTGACCCGGCCGACGGCCGCCTTGGTCACGGCGTCGAACTCCGGGCTCGTCCAGGTGTTGCGGGCCAGCGCGGTGCCGTTCTCGTCGAGGCCCGCCACCAGCGTCCCCGTCAGGCCCCGGACGTTCAGCTGGGCGCGGGTCCGCCGGATGAGGTCGGCCTGCTGGGCGTGGGTGTAGAAGCAGCCTTCCTGGGTGGTGTCCATCACCGCCTTGTTGCCCCAGTTCAGGCCTGGCTCGTTGAACGGCTGGACCGAGGCGAAGTCGATGCCCCAGTGGTCGTGCGCATACCGTGCCACCGTCGCCAGGTAGGCCGCGTGGCGGTCGAAGTTGCCGTCCTGGAGGTTGCAGAGGCCGTCGGCGGCGCCCTCCGGGTCGTCGTTCTTGAGCATCCACCACATCGGCGAGTTGGCGAAGAGCTCGAAGGTGTCCACGCCCCGGGCCTTCGCCTGCTGGAGCACGCCCCGCTGCTTGGCGTCCAGGCTCCAGTCGAAGCTCGACGAGGACGGATCGTCGGAGTTCCAGTCGAGCTGGAAGCCCTCGATCTTCTTGAACCCGTCCAGCGAGGACGCCATCTTCCGGGAGCCGATGGTGTTGCTCCCGGACCCGCCGGCACAGTACCGGACGATGTTCATGCCCAGGCCCGGCAGCTGGTGCCCGAGGAACGGGACGGTGTCGCGGGTGAACAGCAGGTCGGCCAGGTCGTCCCGGGGCCCGATCCGGTTCGCCCACCAGCCCAGCGTGGTGCCCCACCCGTCCCAGCGGCGGGTCCACTCCACGTTCGGCGCCGGCGGCTTGACCTCGATCGTTCCGATCGGCTCGCCCGCCCAGGAACGCCCGGTTCCGGAGATCAGCGTCATCGCGCCGAGCGGCACTCCCACGAGTCCGCGCAGCAGCGTACGTCGTTCCATCGGTTCCCCCACAAGTCGTCATCCCCCCGCAGTCGCGGGGGGCCAGTTGTCTCGCGCACCATCGACATCGCGATGGGCTCGGCCCGGGGCGGACCCCGGGCGGCTGGTCGGCACAGGTACCGATCGGTCGGCGTGCCGCCGTCGTCGATGCCGGTGCACCGGCGGAATCCGTCTCCGCCGGTCACCCCGGGAGGAGTCTGCCTTGTCGTCCACCGTGGTGGGCCGACCGCTCCTGAGGGAGTACGCAATGTCAAGAAACCGACGACGCTGGGCCTGAAAGATCGCCCGGAGGAGCGCCCGGACCAGCGCCCGGACCGTCAGCGAGTGGCCGCGGCGTACTGCTCCGACGACAGCTCGAACACCCGGACCCGCCGCCCGCTGGTGGGGTTGACGGTCTCACGGGCCGGATGCATCCCCAGTTTGGTCATGATCCGTTCGGAGGCGTCGTTGCCCACCTGGGCGATGCTGACGATCCGCTCCAGCCCCCGCTCGTCGAACCCGAACCGGACAGCGGCCACGGCCGCCTCCGTGGCCAAGCCCTGCCCCCAGTGGGACCGTCCCAGCCGCCAGCCGACCTCGACCGCCGGCAGCACCTCCGGCAGGAATGCGGGCACCGAAAGCCCGGTGAACCCGGCCAGCTCGCCGGTGGAACGGACCTCCACGGCGAACAGGCCGAAGCCCCGCGACTCCCACTCGCCCTCCCACGCCCGGATCCCGGCGCGGGTCTGCTGCTCGTCGCGGACGCTGCCGTCCCGGATCCACCGCATCACCTCGGGATCGGCATTGACGGCAGCCATGGGCGCGACGTCCGCCTCGCGCCAGCGACGCAGGATCAACCGGGGAGTCTCAAGCGTGACCATTCCGTCATTCTGGATCAGCAAGTGGCTCTCCGCCATCCTCATCGGACACTTTCGATCCACGCCTGGTGCTGCGTCAGGCGGCGGGCCGCCGCCGACACGGGTGAGCCCGGCTCGCACGAGGTGGCACCCCGTCACGGTCGCGGCGGGTCCGCTCGCAGGAGCCAGCCCTCGCCACCGGCGAAATCGATGCCCTGGAAGGAGGCACCCAACTCCACCTGCTCGAAGCCGAGTTCCCGGTGCAGGTCGAGCGAGGCGCGGTTCCTGGCGGAGATGAAGCACCAGACGGCCGACCCTCCTCCCCAGGCCCATTCCATCCGGCGCCGGGTCAGCAGCCTCGCGATTCCACGACGCCGCCAGTCGGGATCCACCGTGACACCGGTCAGGTAGTGGCCGGCCGGGGCGCCGTCCCCGGCGTGCTCGGGCAGGAACGCCGCACTCGCGTACCCGACGGCTTCACCGGACACCTTCGCGGTGATCACCAGGCTGCGCCCAGCACGCAGCGCCCGCCGGATGCGGTCCGCCCAGTCGCCCGCCGAACCACCGCGCGCCCGGGCCTGGATCGCGGCCAGCCCCGGCACATCGTCCCCGGTCGCCTCCGCCACCACCGTGGTCACCGGAGCGGGCCGCTCGGCCGGGTCCGGAGCGTAGGCGGCGAACCGCGCGTCCTGCCCTGCCACGTCGTCTCCCCCGCCGTCCGACGTCGTCCCGAACCCGCACGCTACGGCGCCGGGCACGGCCCCCGCCACCCGGCTACGACGCACCGGGCCACGACGTCGGAGCACTGCTCGCACGCGCGGACGACGATCCGCTGCGGGCGGCCGAACTGGTCTCCGGCGACCACCCGGCGACGCGGTCGGACCTCACCGCCACTGGTCACCGGAAGGATGGAACTCCCGTAAGAGCGAGAGACGTTGGCGATCGAGTGGAGGCCGGTCCAGCTGCGGCCCGAGGAGCCGGGCCGGCCGCCCGTCAGCAGTCAGGGCAGTCGGGAACCGGGGGAATCGTCGGGAAGGTGTCGTTCCCGAGGAGCCAGTCCGTGAGCCATTCCGCCAGGGTGACGTCCTGCGGGGACACGTAGTGGTGGTCGCAGGCGTTCTCGTCCATGCCCCACATGGCGCCCTGCGGAGTGCTGAGGTCGAGGCACCACCAGATGACACCGCCGAGGGTCACCAACGGCACCACGCTGGGCGGAAAGCCCGGCTCGGAGGCCCATTTCCGGTAGACACGCGCCAGGGACCCTTCGTGGCTGAACCGCCGCTTCGACTCGGTGAGCGAGACGACGCCGCCGTACGGCCCGAAGCCGCCGTCGGCGACCTCGCAGTAGATCCTCCGCAGCAGCGGCGCCATCGGAAATCCGGTGAGGGCCTCGAACTCGTCGGCGGCCTTCGTCGGCGCGGGCAGGGGAAGACCGCGGGCCTCGGCGAACTCGTGGAGGCCGGCGACGATCTCGTCATCGGTCCAGGCGGGAGAAGTCACGGAGGAACCGTAGCGGCATGATCGCCGGTACGTCCTCGCAGGTCGTCACGGCTCACCGCGCGGGGACCCGGTCCGGCAGCCGGTGCCCGTCCGCGTACCGGCCCCGGGTCCGCTCGGCTCTCCGACGCCGGATCGATGGCATCGGGCCGCGCCGCCCGTCCAGTTGATAGCGTGATCGCCGTGACGGAGCTGGAAGAGTCGGAAGAACTGGAAGCGCTGGTCCTGACCCCCGACGAGCGGGCGCGGGGCGTCCGGGTCGACCGGGTGATGTTCACGATGGACTGGACCGGCGAGGACCACCCGGGGCAGCTGGCGGCGTTCGTGGCCGGCCGGGTACGGGCCTTCGGGGCGGATCCAGTGGGCGTCGACACCGATGTCGTCCGCCGGGCGGCCGAGGACGACCCGACGCTGCGCCGCGGTGACGTCCCGGTCCGTCAGCTCGATCACCTCGCCGTCGTGCTGGCGGACCTCGGCCGCACGCTCCTGGTGTGGGAGAACGGCACCGACACCTACGAACTGCTGGTCGCGCTGACCGGTGGGCGCGAGCCGGCCGGGTTGCTGCACGAGGGCCTCCCGGTGCGGGCCTGGGGCTCGGAGCCCGAGGAGACCCTGGTCAGCCTGAACTGCCCGGACTGCTCGCAGATGCTGGTGTGGGAGCTGCCCCCGACCGAGACCCTGGCCGACGAGCACTGCGACTGCGGGGCCGCGTTGTTCGACGCCGAAGGCCGCCCGCTGCCCAACGTCACGCTCCACGCCTGAGCCGGGCCGACGCTCCGCGCAGGACGTCGGCCCAGCCGACTTCCTGCGCGGAGCTGCGATGTGGAATGCCCCGAACCCGCCCTCGCCGCCTCGGACCTGCACGTGGTGATGTGCTGTGTGCTGTGCACGGTTACCTGTACGCGGTGCTGAGCTGCACTGTTGATGGGGAGTCGAACCCCGCGTTGCTCTTCACGCGCCAGGAGTGGGCCGGAATACCGCCGGCCCTCGGTGTGTGCACGCCTCCGAAGCTGCTACCTGCTCCACATCGTCCGAACCTGCCGGACTGTCAGTCCAGCAGATCGACCTCCCAGTTCGTGCGCTGGATCCGCACATCGACCTCGCGGATCTCCCGCGCGAGCGCATCCGCCTGACCGCGCAGTTCGGCGACCGGGAGCGCGGAGAGCATCATCAGCTCGGACCGGAGCTGCCGACCGTATCCCCGGTCACCCGTCCCCGCCGCCGCGTCCGCCGCCGCGGTGACCACGGAGTGGCGCAGCCGCAGGACGTCCCGGCGGGCGAGGGCATCGGTGAGGGTGCCGTCCGGACCCATCTCCACGGTGGCGTTGGTCCGGTTGATCCGCCGGATCAACGTTTCCAGGGCGTCCAGCACCTCGCCGACCTCGGCCAACAGCTGGGCCGCGTCCTCGGCGGGTGTCTCCCCCTCCTGGTGCCGCGCACTGCTGACGATGCGCGCCCGCAGCTGTTCCGTACGGCGCGTCGCCTCCGCGCGTTCTGCCAGTGCCTCGGCAAGCTTCACTGCCGCACCTCCTCCTCCAGAGCTCGCACGAGTATACGAGTGCGAACCGGCCCGTCCGCACCTGGTTTTCCGCTCCGCCAGGGCCCTGACCAGCGACGGAGCCGGAGCGCGGAACCGGGTCGACGGCCGGTCAGGCCCCGCTCGGGGCGGCGGCCCGGCCGCGGAAGGTGGCGCGGTGGGCCTGAGGGCGACACCCCGATCGCCGCGTGCAGGTGCTGGCGCAGCGAGACGCCGGTGGCCCTGCAGGGCTACGGGACGATGGCCCAGAGCGCGCAATCCGCGGGGAGCGGCTGGGGCCCACCAGCGACGTGCACCTTTCCATCCTTTTGTGTGGCTCATTGGCAGGACCCATGGGAACACTTTCCTGCGCAAAGGCCACTGTTTTCGCAGGGGCTGTGGCGACCGGCGCTTCAGGCGTCAGCGTGGCGGTCGGCTGCGCAGGCATCATCGAGATCAATCCACCTTTCTCCGAGGATTCTCCGCGAGACCAACGGAGGGCGATCACCCAACGTCACGACTCGATGACAGAACCCCTCGTCGGGCTTGCACACCTGGATCGCACACGCACGTCGCAAGGCGACCCTGTACGCACTCACCGTGTCACAATCAGTGCGCATCGCATGCGATCAAACCGTGCCCCTCATACGATGATCAGTGGAGGCCACGACACGATGGGAACCTACCCCTACGCCTTCCACATCGCCCTGGACGGGAACGGCATGAACGGTCTGGAGGGCGCGGCCGGCGTCTGCGTCTTCCGCTACAACCCGGACAGTGGCGAGTACGCCTACCGGGTGCGGTACTACGACGGCGTCTCGGGCGGCCACGCCGTCAGCATCACCCCCGACCGCAGGTTCGGGTTCCTCGGCAACGCCGGGCAGCAACTCCTGTTCTACGACGTGCAGTCCCTGGACGAGAACGAACGCGTCTCCACCCTGCGCTTCGAGCCCCCCGACGCGGCCATCAAGAGCAGCACCCACATGGTGTGGCTGGACGGCACCCACGGCGTCACCGCGATCGGTGACGGCCTGTGGCTGATGGACCTCGACCGCCCCACCGAGGCCGAGCGCATCGGCGACCACCTGCTCAAGCTGCCGCACGCCATGAAGCGCACCGCCTCCGGCCGGTACCTCGTCTACGGCGGCATGGACCACCCGGGCCGGGGCGAGGCCGCCGAAGTGGGCATCTTCGACCTGGAGAAGCGCACCGCCCGGCGGGTGCGGCTGCCGACGACCTGCTGGCACGTGGCCTGCCACCCGGGCGACGAGCGGTTCTACGCGCTCTCCTTCCGTGTTCTGCCGCAGGAGGGCCGGGACTGGCACGAGTGGGCCATGGCCTACTTCAAGGAGTACGTCTACGAGATCGACGCCGGGACCGGGCAGATCCTGCGGCACTGGGCGTGCGGGCAGAGCTTCCCCGCGCACATCAACTCGGACGTCTGCGTCTCCGACCGCGAGCTGATCTACTGCAACGGCGGCAGCGGCACCATCGTCATGATCGACCTCGCCGACTTCGCCTCGTACCGGGTGATCGACGAACGCCCGCGCCTGGCCGCGCAGTTGCGCTCCGCCCGGCAGGCGGCGCGGCAGGTCACCGACGCCTTCACCCGGGGCTCGCCCGGCCGAAGCAGCAAGCACTTCGTCGGCGCCCTGCGGGTCACCCGCGGCACGCTCGTCGACGGCGTCTACGCCTGCCAGCTCTCCGCCGACCAGTCCCTGCTGTTCACCGCCAACCGGGGGCTCAACACGATCACCGTGTACGACTACCCGGCCAACACCGTACGGCTGCGGGTGGCGATGCCGGAGCTGCGCACCCACGTCCCCGACCTGCCCGTCTGGACCGACCCCCGCCTGGGGTTCCACCACAGCACGCTGCTGAGCCCCCGGCCGGCCGATGCCGGAAACCCGAACTGAGAAACCCGAACCGAGGAGTGCTCATGAGCCCCGATACCCCCGAGCAGCTGAACGAAGAACTCCAGGCGGGCTGGGAGAACCTCCGGTCCACCGCGGCCAACATCGCCCAACTGCAGACCACGATGTGGGGCGACTGGGCGGAGCTGACGGCCGGGCTGGCCACCGGCAGGCTCGCCTGGGGGGAGGTCACCAGCGAGTTCTGGAAGTTCGTCGCGGACGAGGACCTGAGGTTCGCCCAGGAACTGAGCGGGCTCGGCATGGACTACTGCCAGCGGGTCGCGGAGGTCACCTGGGAACACGAACAACGCCTGCGCGACCGACTCCGCACGACCGCGCGGGGAGGCGACACCGCCCCCGCCCCGGAGGGCGACGCACCGACCGGAGGCGACACGAGCGGCGACACGAACGGCGCCGACACCGCCGCCACGCCCTCCGGCGCCAGGAACTCGAAGCAGTGACGCTCAGCCCGCGGCCGGTCCCCCCTCCTCCAGCGGACGGGGAAGCAGTTCCCGTGCGCCCGTCACCTCCGGGTGCGGCCGCAGCCCGGACCTGACCCGGTCCGACAGGTGCGGGCTGGTCACCAGCCAGCCGAGCGCCTCGACCAGCGCCTGCCGCGCGGGCCTCGGCCGGTAGCCGAGGTCGGCGGCCTTGTCGTGCCGGTACCAGTAGAAGCGTCCCATCGTCCGGGCCTCCGCCCGGGTGGTCGCCGGGGCCCGGGCGGTCAGCACGGCGCGGATCTCCCCCAGCGTCGCCGCCAGGTACGCGCCGGTGTGGCTGGCGGTGGCGCACGGTCCGCGGGTGCCGCACAGTTCGGAGACGGTCTGGTGGATGGTCCGCCAGGCCCAGTTCTCGCCGCCGAGCAGGTAGCGCTCCCCGGGCAGGCCGCACTCGGCGAGCAGCACGTGGCCCGCCGCGACGTCCCGGACGGAGACGATGTTGCAGCCGCCCGGGTAGGTGGTGCGCAGCGAGTCGGCCAGGTACCGGGTGATCAGCGCGTTGCTGGGCACCAGGCGCCAGTCGGGCCCGCCGACCACGATGGTCGGGCAGGCCGCCACCACCTCCAGGCCGAGTTCGGCGCCCAGGGCGAACGCCGTCCGCTCCTGGTCCAGCTTGGTGACGAAGTAGTCCGGCAGGTACTCCTCCCCGGGCGTCCACGCCTCGTCCCGGGCCACCGGTCCGCCCGACGAGCCGCAGGTGATGGAGGAGGAGGTCACCACGACCCGCCGGACCCCGGCCTCCGCCGCCGCCCGCAGCACCTCGCAGGTACCCTCCACGTTGGCCCGGGCCAGTTCCTCGCGGCTGGTGTCCCAGTAGGCGAACACGGCGGCGCAGTGGAACACCGTGTCGCAGCCCTCGAACGCGGGCCGCAGGCTGAGCGGGTCGCGCAGGTCGGCGTTGACCAGGGGCACGTCCAGGCCGTGCAGCTGCCGGAGGTCGCTGCTGCGGCGCACCAGTGCCCGCGCCTCGTGGCCGGCGGCGCGCAGCGCGCGCACCACGTGGGACCCGACGAGCCCGCTGGCGCCGGTGACGCACGCCCTCACGGGGCCCTCCTCGACCGCCGGTCCCGGGCCGCGGCCTCGCGCAGCCCCTGCCAGAAGCCGGCCACGGCCGGGCGCAGCGACTCGCGGAACTCGTCCAGCAGGGGGGAGCGGGTGGGGATGTCGCCGGGCGAGACGTGCCAGAAGCCGTCCGGTCCCAGGCGTCCCGGCGGTGTCGGCACGGTCAGGGCCTGGGAGGCGACGGTCCGCACCATCCGGGCGGCCTCGGTGAGCCGCTGGGTGGGCAGCTCGGCCGCCTCCAGGTCGTCGAACTCCTCCCAGGGCCGGCCGATCCGGTAGGGGCGTCCCTCGTACTGGGCCTCGAAGTTGTCGAGGGTGCGGGTGAAGAAGCGCTGGTAGGAGTCCTGGACGAGCGGGTCCCTGAGTTTGGGCCGGGTGTCGGGGCGGATCACCTGCCAGGTCAGCGGGAGGGTGAACCGCTGGCGCACCCGGATCACGATCCGGGTGCGGCCGCCGTCGGCCGCGGGGAGGAAGGTCACCGAGCCGTCGTCGTACTCGGCGGAGCCGTTCGGGCTGCGGACCGTGCGCCAGGAGATCCGCTGCCGGTGTTCGCGGTAGTCCACCGACTCCAGCTTGCAGACGTCGATGGGCGGGCCGCCGTGGTACGCCAGGTAGTTCGGCTGTGCCAGGTACAGGTTGCGTTCGATCTGGCGGGTGGGCCGGCCCTGGTCGTCGCGGGTCACCACGTGGACCCGTCCGCCGAGGTAGTCGGTCATGTAGCTGATGGACCGGCTGATGTCGACCCGCCGGACGAACTCCCGGTAGGGCGCGTTGACGGTGCGCTCGCAGCCGAACAGGATCGAGTGGCCGACGTGCTGCCACCGCATCTGCCAGGCGTCCGCGGGCAGCGCGTCGATCACCGTCTCCAGCGGCCGGAGGAGGTCGGTGATCCGGTCGAAGTCCTCGTGGGTGTAGGCGTCGGGGTCGACCGCGAGGGAGACGTCCCGGCGCCGCAGGCCGTCCTTGGCGTTGCCGGTCCGCCAGGCGCGGACGGTGGAGGAGGCCGAGGCCGCCGCGCCGACCATCGCGCACAGGGTGGCGGCGGCGGCCGGGTTGGTGTCCGCGGCGCGGATCAGCGAGGTGAGGAGGCGGGAGAGGCGGGCGAGCGCCGGGTCGGTGACCTCCGTGCCCGGGGCGACGTGCCAGGCGGCGACGCTGAACAGCCGGTGGGCCCGTCCGTCCGGGGCGAGCCGGCGCACCGCCTCGACCAGGGATCTCGGCGGGTTGCGCCAGCCCGGGTAGGGCGTCAGGTCGCCGTCGATCCGGTAGGCGTCCGGCAGGCCGCGGTCGCTGAGCACCCGGGCGTTGAGCGGCGAGGAGACGGGGTCGACGCCCATGAGCAGGGCGCCGACCAGGTCCGCCAGGACGCCGTCGGGCGCGGCGATCACCGTGTCCGTCCGCAGCGGCCGGCCGACCTGCGATCCGGCGCAGCCGTGGCTGCTCACCACGGCGTCGATGAGGTGGAAGTCCGGCGGGTAGGAGCGCAGCAGGTCCAGGATGACCTCGGCGCCGTCGCGGCGGGCGCGGTAGTGGTGGTGCTTGTCGTCCTGCGGGAGCACGCCGAACAGGTTGGCCAGGCACAGGGCGTAGCCGAACTCCGGGTGGGTGCTGTTCTTGGCGATGTTGATCCGGAAGCCCGCGTCCAGCCAGCTGCGGGCCATGCCGCTGCCGTGCAGGACGGCGAAGTCGGGGAATTCGGCCGGCCCGACCTCCTCGGACAGGTCCACGACGCGGTAGGCGTTGCCCTGCGGGGTGCGCCCGCCGTAGCCGAGCCGGCGGCAGGCCTGGAGGAGTCCGGGGCCGGCCAGCCAGGTGTCGGGGCCGCAGCGGGCGGCGCCGACGGTGACCTCGCGGTAGCCGCGGTCGTGCAGGAGGTCGATCAGGTGCTCGACCAGGGCGGCGCTGACCGCGGTCGCCGGATCGCCGTACGCGGAGGTGCCCGGGGTCAACAGCACCGGGACCGCCTCCGGATCGCCGTGGGCCCGCTCGGCGAGGAGCTCCCAGAGCCCGGCCCGGGCGACCGCCTCCGCCAGCAGCTCGGCGGCGGTCAGCGGCCGGACCCGGGTGGAGCGGGCTACGGCGGCGACGACGGTCACATCTCCCCCAACGCCGGCGGGCGGTCCTCCTGCGCACGGTCGGGCCGTCGCCGATTCACCGGAAAGCATCCCAAAGAGGTTGAAAGCGATGCTACTGCCCGGGGGCGGATACCGGGGCGGGGCGCGCGCTCGTGTCCCGGGCCGGCCTCCGCCGCCGGCCCGGCCGGGAACGGCGGTAAACCGAACAGACCGGGGCACAGTCGGACCGATTCGGGCGGGATGGGACGATACCTGCCATGCCAAGCAAGTCTCCCCCGGTCCGGGGCACCGACGCCCCGCCCGACCCGCTCCGCCGTCTGCTGCTCGAACTGGGCGACGCCCTGCTGGGCGGCGGCCTGCCCGTCCATGACGTCGAAGAGGAACTCCACTGGCTGGGGCGGGCGTTGGGGGCGCCGGACGTACGGGTCGCCGCCCTGACCAACGGGCTCTTCGTCGCGCTGGGGCCGGACGACGCCACCCGGTTCCAGCCGGTCGGCACCGCGCTGCGGTTCGAGCAGACGGCCGACGTCCTCCACCTGGTGCACCGGCTGCGGGCGGGCGAGCTCGACGGGCCCCGGGCGCTCGCCGAGCTGGACGGGATCCGGCGGGCGCCGGCCCGCCGGCCCGCGTGGGTGTCGGACCTCGGGGCGCTGCCGGTCGGGGTGGGGGTCTGTCTCTTCCTCCAGCCGGTGGCGGCGAACGTGCTGGCGGCCGGGCTCGGCTCGCTGCTCGTCGTGGGGCTGACCGTGCTCGCCCGGCGGCTGCCGTACCTGCGGCCACTGCTGCCCGTCACCGCCGGTTTCCTGGTCGCGCTGCTGGTCCTCTCGCTCGCCCGGGCCGGGCTGCTGGAGGGCCCGCTGCGGACCATCGTGGCCACGCTGGCGATCCTGCTGCCGGGCGGACTGCTCGTCACCGGGCTGTCGGAGATCGCCGCGGGTGCGGCCAGCGCGGGTACGGCCCGGCTGGTGTCCGGTGCGGTGCAGCTGGCGCTGTTCCTCGCCGGGGTGGCCGCGGCCGCGACGGCGGCCGGCGTGCCGGCCGCCGCGCTGGCCGACGTGCAGGTCGCCAGGCCGAGCTGGTGGGTGATCGCGCTGGGGCTGGCGCTCGCGGTGGCGGGCGTGGTGGTCAGCGTGAACACCCCGCCCTCGGCCGTCCCGTGGATCGTCGTGGTGATCGCGGTCAGCGTCACGGTCCAGGTGGTGGTGGGGTCGGCGCACGGCGCGGCGGTCGGCGGCCTGGCCGGCGCGGTCACCGCCGCGGCCGCGGCCACCCTGGTGCACTGGCTGCCGGGCGGTCCGCTCTGGCAGGTGCTCTACCTCCCGGCGTTCTGGATCGTGGTACCGGGCTCCTTCGGCCTGCTGCACACGGCGCAGATCGAGGTCGGGAACGGCGCGCAGTCGGTGCTGACGGCCGTGTCGGCGGTCTTCGGGGTGTCGATCGGCACCCTGATCGGCTCGGTGATCAGCCGGATCCCGCGTCCCTCCCGCGCCGTCCTGCTGCCCCGGGCCTGAGCCCGGGGCAGGCGGGGCCCCGACGCGGGCGGGGCCCCCGCTCAGGGGTGGCGCAGGGCCTCGGTGAGCCGGTGGGCGGCCTCGACGACGGCCTGGGAGAGCTGGGCGCCGGGGTGCCGGGTGAGGCGTTCGATCGGGCCGGACACCGTGACGGCGGCGACCACCCGGTTGGACTGGCCGCGGACCGGCGCGGAGACGGAGGCGACCCCGAGTTCGCGCTCGCCGACCGACTGGGCCCAGCCCCGGCGCCGTACGCCGCTCAGCGCGGTGGCGGTGAAACGGGCGCCCTGCAGTCCGCGGTGGAGCCGTTCGGGCTCCTCCCAGGCCAGCAGGATCTGGGCGGCGGCGCCGACCTTCATGGGGAGGGTGACGCCCACCGGAACGGTGTCGCGCAGGCCGGTGAGGCGCTCGGCGGCGGCCACGCAGATCCGCACCTCGCCCTGCCGGCGGTAGAGCTGGGCGCTCTCGCCGGTGATGTCGCGCAGTTGGGTGAGGACCGAGCCGGCCGCGGCCAGCAGCCGGTCCTCGCCGGCCGCCGTCGCGAGCTCGCCGACCCGCGGGCCGAGCATGAACCGGCCCTGGGTGTCCCTGCTGACCAGGCGGTGGTGTTCGAGTGCGACGGCCAGCCGGTGGGCGGTGGGCCGCGCCATGCCGGTGGCGGCGACCAGGCCGCCCAGCGTGGCGGGGCCGGCCTCCAGGGTGCCGAGGATCGAGGTGACCTTGTCGAGCACGCCGACGCCACTCGTGTTCTCCATGTGGGGGTACTCCAGTCTCGGGGCCCGGAGCAGCGGACGGTCGCTGCTCACGGCGGCTCCTGGCGGGGAGCCGGGGGGTGTGGTCAGCGAGGACGGGCCGGGGGAAACGGCCGATTGCCTGCGCCGGGCACGAGACGGGTACGCGAAAGCGCCGGGGCGGGAAGCGCCCGGGCGAAGGACAGCACAGAGAGCACCGTGTCTCCTCATCTTTCCCGCGCCACAGTGGCGACAGGCCGGAGTTGGCACTGCCCCCGGACGGCACGGCGCGTACTTCGGACGCCGGGTCGAACGGGGAGTTGCCGGGGCTTCGTAGGGCCGGTCCCTCCACCCCTCTGGATGATTCGCCAGGAACGATACAAGACTTCCCGGGCCGCTCGGCAAGCCCCCCCACCTCCGACCCCCACCCCCGACCCCCACCCCGGCCGCCGCCCGCGGGCCCGCTCAGCGGTGGCGCGGCTCCGACAGGCCGGTGCACGGGGCCCGGTCCGGGCCGCCGGGGGCGGTGGCGTCCCAGGCGCTCAGGGCGGCGAGGGCGGCGGAGCGTTCGGAGGCCGTCGGCCGGGTGCCCTCGGGGCCGAGCAGGTAGTCGGCGACCGGGGTGAGCAGCAGGGTCGCGTCGCCGGCCGGGAGCAGCAGGGCCTCGTCCCACCGGTGCCGGATGACGGTGCGGCGCAGCAGGGTGCCGTGGCGCGGCCGGAGCGGGCGGTGGCGGCCGCGGCGGCGGCGCCGTTCGGGGGCGACCTCGGTCTCCAGGACGGTGCGCACGTCCCGCAGGGAGCCGAGCGGCACGTGTTCGGCGGCGAGGTCGAGGAGGGCCGCGGCCTCCGGGGCGAGCCGGTAGGCGGCGACCACCGCGGCGGTCTCGACGGCGTCGAAGGGCTGCCCGGCGAGCTGGGCGACGTCGATCACGTCGCCCGCGAGGAAGGCGCGCCCGAGCCCCTCCTCGGCGAGGGCGATCAGGCATTCCACGTGGTCGTCGGCGGCCAGGTAGGGGCGGACCGGGACGGTGGCGAGGTCCCCGGTGAGCGCGGCGGTGGCGACCCGTACCTGGTACCACGGGTCCAGCAGCGGGTCCTCGCCCGGCCAGCGCAGGGTGACGGCGGTGTGCCGGGGCCGCTCGCCGAACAGGGTGACCTCCACGGACTCCACCGGGTGATCGGTGACCAGCCGGTTGACGGCCTGCCAGAGCGTGGCCTCGGTGGGGCTGACGAGGCCGAGCTCGGCCAGCGGCCGGGGCAGGTCGGGCGGGTAGTAGCCGGCCAGTGGCAGGTCGCGGATCGGGCGGACCCCGGTGGCGTCGGCGAGGTCGCGCGCGACGCCCGCGTAGCACTCGGCCCGGTCGCGGGCGCGCTGCAGCTCGGCGCGGGCGTGCCGGCCCATCCGGACGCCGTCCCGGGCGAGCGCGGCGAGCACCAGGTACGGGAGGTGGCGCTCGCCCCGGGCGCGGTGGAGCAGGTCGACCGGTCCGGCGGCCGGGTCGACGTCGAGCAGCCGGTGGAGCAGGTCGGTGTTCATGGGGGTCCGCCTCCGAGAGCCGTGGTGGTCGGCCGGACGGCGGCCGGGCGACCGGGGACGTGGCGGGTCCGGCGGTCGGGGCCGGGCCGACTGCGGGCGCCACACCGTCGATTGTGGTCACGGCCGATCAACGCCGGATCACCACCGGGTCGATGATCCCTCGACATCCCGCGGGGTGCCGTGGGTTGATAGGGGCTCATCGAATCGGGGGGCGGCACGTGCGCGGACGGGGGCGAGCACATGAGGCGGGCAGGTGCAGGGATGGATGATTTCCGGTTCTCGGTGCTGGGACTGATGAGAGCGCAGCGCGGTGCGACCGCGCTGAAGGTGGGCAGCCCCCAGCAGCAGGCGATGCTGGCGGTGCTGCTGCTGCGGCCCGGCCACGGCGCGAGCGCCACCGACCTGATCGACGCCCTGTGGGGCGAGGAGCCGCCGGGCACCGCGATGACGACGGTGCGCACGTACGCCTGGCGGTGGCGCAAGGTGCTGCACGGCGAGGAACCGGACACGCCGACCGTACTGACCTCGGTCGGGGACGGCTACCGGCTGGTGCTGCCCAAGCACGCGGTGGACGCGGCGCAGGCGGAGGAGCTGGCGGCGCAGGCCGAGCGCACGGCGGCCGCCGGGGAGCCGCAGCAGGCGCGTGATCTGCTGAACCAGGCACTGGAGTTGTGGCAGGGCGAGCCGCTGGCCGGCATCCCCGGCCCGTTCGCGCAGCGCCAGCGCCAGCGACTCCAGGAGCTGCGGCTGACCCTGCTGGAGGAACGGATCGCCCTGGACCTGGCGCTCGGCCGCTACTCCCGGTGCATCCCGGAGCTGACCTCGCTGACCACCGAACACCCGCTGCACGAGCGGGCGTACGGGCTGCTGATGCGCGCGCTGTACCAGGCCGGGCGGCAGGCGGACGCGCTGGCGGTGTTCCGCGGCGCGCGTCAGCTGTTCCTGGCCGAGCTGGGCGTGGCGCCCGGGGTGGAACTGGACCTGCTGCACCAGCGGATCCTGGAGGGCGACCCGACGCTGGCCGCCCCGGCGCCGGTCCTCCGGCCGGTGTCCGCCGTGCCCGGGCCGGCCGCGCCCGGGCCCGGCCCGGCGGAGCAGACCGCGCCCGGGGCCGGAACGCCGGAGCCGGCCGGCGGACCCGCGGTACCGGACGCACCCGCCGCCGCCCCGGCCGGGAACGGCGTGCCGGCCCCCAGACCGGCCCAGCTTCCGCCCGACGCGGCCGACTTCACCGGCCGTACGGTGCTGGTGGAACGGCTGGGCGGAGCCCTCGGCGCGCCCGGCCAGCAGGCGCTGGCGATCGCGACCGTGGTCGGCATGGGCGGGGTCGGCAAGACCGCGCTGGCCCTGCACGTCGCCCACCGGGTGCGCGAGGCCTACCCGGACGGGCAGCTCTACGTCGACCTGCGGGGCGCCGACGCCACCCCGGCCGATCCGGAGGCGGTGCTCAGCGGCTTCCTGGTGGCGCTCGGCGTGCCGGCCGACGCGGTGCCGGACGGACTGGACGCCCGCTCGGCGCTGTTCCGCTCGGTGGTGGACGGCCGGCGGCTGCTGCTGGTGCTCGACAACGTCCACGACACCGCGCAGATCAGACCGCTGCTGCCGGGCGCGGTCGGCTGCGCCGTGCTCACCACCAGCCGCACCCGGCTGTCCGGACTGCCCGCGACCGTCCAGGCCGACCTGGGCGTCTTCGAACCCGAGGAGGCGCTCGACCTGCTGGGCCGCACCATCGGCGCCGAACGGCTGGCCGCCGAGGCCGAGGCCGCCCGGGAGCTGCTGCTCGTCTGCGGCCACCTCCCGCTCGCGGTGCGGATCGTGGCGGCCAGGCTGGCCGCCCGGCCGAGCTGGACGGTGCAGACACTGGGCCGCCGGCTGGCGGTCGAGCGCCGCCGGATCGACGAGCTGCGCATCGGCGACCTGGAGGTGGCGGCCGCCTTCGAACTGAGCTACCGCCAGTTGACGCCCGCCCAGGCCCGGGCGTTCCGGCTGGCCGCCTCGGTGGACGGCCCGGACCTCGGGCTGCAGGCCGCGGCCGCCCTGCTGGACCTCGACGAGTACGACGCCGAGGACCTGCTGGAGGCTCTGGTGGACGTGGCGATGATGGAGTCGCCCTTCCCCGGCCGCTACCGCTTCCACGACCTGCTGCGCGCGTTCGCCCGGCGCCGTCCGGACGATCCCGGCGCGGCGGTGGCGGCCCGCGACCGGATGCTCGACCACCTGCTGGCCACCGCGTGCACGGCCTTCCAGCACGCCGTTCCCGGGGATCCGGCGGCCGGCGCGCTGGGGCCCGCCCGCAGCGCGGGCGTTCCGCTGGACGGCCCGGACGGGGCGCGGGCCTGGGCCGAGGCGGAGGGTTCCGGGGCGATCGCGCTGGCCGCCCAGGTGGCGGGCTGGACCGTCGCGGACGACCCCGCGGGCGCCCCGCCCGCTCCTGCCGACGGCCGTGCGCCGACGCATGGCCCGACACACGGGCCGGGGCAGGGCCCGGGGCCCGAGCCGCTGCGCGCCGCGATCGATCTGCTGATCGCGCTCACGCCGTTCGTCCTCGCCCCGCCCAGCCGCCAACTGGCCACCACCGCGCAGGCCCTGGCCGCCGCCGCGGTCCACCGCGCCGACCACCGGGCAGCTGGCCGGGCGCACTTCCTCCGCGGCAATGTCGCCCTGGCCGCCACCCGGCTGGAGGAGGCGGAGGCGGCCTCCCGGCTGGCGGTGGCCGCCTCCCGCTCGGCGGGCGACACGGTGATCCTGCGCCAGGCGCTGAACGACCTCGGCCTGGTCTGCCAGTTCCTCAGCCGCTACGACGAGGCCGTCGGGCACTACGACGAGGCGCTGCTGCTGGCCCGCGAACTCGGCCACCGCTCCGGGGCGCTGGTGACGACGGTGAACGCGGCGCTGGCCCGGGTGCGCAGCGGGCGGGCCGCCGAGGCGGTGCCGATCTGCCACGAGGCGCTGGCCGAACTGCGGACCCGGCACGACGATCCGGGCCGGGCGTACACGCTGTACGTGCTGGGGCTGGCGCTGCACGGGCTGGGGCGGCACGAGGAGGCGGTCACCTGGTTCGGCGAGTGCCTGGCGGTGGCCTCGGCGGCCGGTCTGCGGGCCCGGGCGGCGCACGCCCGCTACCGGATGGCGGACAGTCTGCGGTCGCTGGGCCGGACGGACGAGGCGCTGGAGCACGCCGGGCAGTCGCTGGAGCTGTGCGAGGAGCTGGGTGCCGAACGGGACCAGGGCCACGCGCTGGTGGTGCTGGGCCGGACCCTGGCCGACCTCGGGCGGGAGGCCGAGGCGGGCGGCCGGCTGCGGGAGGCGCACCGGATCTTCGTCCGGCTGGGGCTGCCGGAGGCGGCGGAGGTGGCGGGGCTGCTGTCCCTGCGGGAGGGTTCTGCCGCATCGGCCGCATCGGCTCCGTCGGCTCCGTCGGCCGCATCGGCTCCGTCGGTCCCGTCGGCTCCCTCGGTCCCGAAGGGGCGGCGGGCCGCCGACCGGCTGTCCTCGGGCTGCTGAAGAATCGATCCTGCGCCCGGCTTCGGCGCGCTCAGGAACCGGCGCGCACGGGGCCCGGCACGCTCAGGACCCGGTGCTGTTCCAGTCGCCGGTGCTGCCGTGCCCGGTGCTGGTCGGGGTCGGGGTGGGGACGGCCGTCGGCGTCGCGTCGCCGCTCACCACCGTCGCCGTCCCGGTGCCGGCCGACTCCGCCACGGCGACCGTGACGGAGAGGCCCGCGCCCAGGGCGACGACCACCCCGAGGCCGACCGTGAACAGCCGCAGGCGGGTACGGGCGGTGGCCGGACGCTGCGTCATCTCTGGTGCTCCCTTGGGTCGCTTCCCCGGGGGGAAGGGGTTCCGTCGTGGTGTGGCACCAGTCTGGCCGGGGGCGGTCAACGGCCGATCTACAGCCGAGCACCGGTGGTCACCACTGATCACCGGTGCCCGGCCGAGCCGCTTCTCAGACCTCCGAACGGATCTCCAGGGTGCAGCACTTCACGCTGCCGCCGCCCTTGAGCAGCTCGCTGAGGTCCATCCCGATCGGCCGGAAGCCGCGCTCGCGCAGCCGCGCGGCCAGGCCGACGGCCGCCTCCGGCAGCACCACGTGCAGGCCGTCGCTCACCGCGTTGAGGCCGAACACCGCCGCGTCCTCGCCGCCCACCAGCAGCGCGTCCGGGAACAGCCGCCGCAGGACGGCACGGCTGCCGGCCGAGAAGGCCTCCGGGTTGTACATGATCTCGTCGCCGTCGAGCACGGCGAGCGCGGTGTCCAGGTGGTAGTAGCGCGGGTCGACCAGCTCCAGCCCGATCACCGGCCGGCCGAAGAACTCCTGGGCCTCCGCGTGCCCGTCGGCCACGCTGCGAAAGCCCCGCCCGGCCAGCACGGACCCCGCGGTCAGCAGCAGGTCCCCCTCGCCCTCGTTGACGTGCTCCGGATCGCGCGTCTCGAAGCCCCGGGCGCGGAACCACTCCAGGTAGGCCGGGCCCTCGGCGGCCCGCTCGGCGTTGCGGAAGCGCGCGCCGAGCACCTTGCCGTCCACCACGGTGGCGCCGTTGGCCGCGTAGACCATGTCGGGCAGGCCGGGCAGCGGGTCGATCAGGTCGACCCGGTGGCCGAGCTCGCCGTAGAGGGCGTACAGCCGCTCCCACTGGGCGACGGCGAGGTCGGTGTCCACCGGCTTGGCGGGGTCCATCCACGGGTTGATCGCGTAGCTGACCTCGAAGTGGGTCGGACGGCACATCAGGTAGTGGCGCGGGCGGGCGGTGCGGGTCATCGGGGCCTCCGGGTGAGGGCGGGTCGGGAGGTGGCGCGGGGTGGGGCGGGGCGGCGCGGTCAGGCGGCGGGGTCCGACAGCCTGGTCGGGAAGTCGCGCAGGCCGCGCAGCGGGCTGGCCAGCAGCACCCCGCCGGCCGAGAGCAGCACGCCCGCCATCAGCCAGATGGTGCCGCGGGCGCCGATCACCTCGCCGAGCCAGCCGCCGAGCAGGGCTCCCACCGGGATCGCGCTGTAGTTGAGGGTCGCGGAGCTGGCCCTGATCCGGCCGATCATCTCGGGCGGGCAGTAGGCCTGGGAGAAGCTGCCGGCCAGGACGTTGCCCGCCACCACGCCGCAGACCGCGACGGCCCAGGCGAGCGCGCTGACCACGAGCGGCAGCCGCTCGCCCGCCAGCGGCAGCAGCAGGATGAAGGGCGCGACCACCAGCTCGCAGACCAGCAGCCCGCGCGCGGTGCCCAGCCTGCGGGCGATCCGCCCGGCCAGCATCGCACCGGCCAGCCCGCCGACGCTCACCAGCGCGAACACCGCGCCCACCGCGCCCGGTTCGATCCCCACGCTGCGCACCAGGAAGACCGTCTGCACCGCCTGGATGCCGTTCAGTCCCAGGTTGCCGACCGCCGCGAAGCAGGCGAACGTGCGCAGGTAGGGATCGCGCAGCAGGAACCGGACGCCCTCGCCGATCTCGCGCGGGATGCCGCGCCGTTCGGACACCGGCGGGGGGCGCTCCTCCGTCCTGATCCGCCGCAGGCAGAACGCCGACACCAGGTAGGTGAGCGAGTCGGCGAGCATCCCGCTGGCGGCGCCGAAGGCCTGCGCGAGCAGACCGGCCGCGCCCGGGCCGGCGATCTCCGCCGCCGAGGCCCCGGAGCGCAGCTTGACGTTGGCCTCCAGCAGGTCGGCCTTCGCCACCAGGGCGGGCAGCACCGCCCCGTAGGCGGTGGAGAAGAACACCTTCACCGCCCCGGTCAGCAGGGCCACCACCACCAGCTGGGCGAGGGAGAGCGCCCCCAGCCACGCGGACACCGGGACGCTGGCGAAGAGGACGAGCAGCAGCAGGTCGCAGACCAGCATCACCCGCAGCCGGGACCAGCGGTCCACCCAGGCTCCGGCCGGCAGGCCGAGGAACAGCCAGGGCAGCCAGGCGGCGGCGTTGATCACGCCTACCGCGAAGGGGCCGGCGCCCAGCGTGACCACGGCCACCAGGGACAGCGCCACGCTGCCGACGGCCGTGCCGAGGGTGCTGGTGGTCTCACCGATCCAGAGCCGGCGGAAGTCCCCCTGGGCCCACAGGCCCCACCGGCCGCGCGGCCGCTCCGGCGGCGCCGGCGATTCGATCGGGACGGTGGTGGTCATCGCGGGTCACGCTCCCGGCTTCTGGGTGTGCGGCTTCTCGGTGTGCAGCTTCTCGGTCAGCACGGCGGCGATCCGTGCGAGGGGTTCCGGCCGGGTCAGCTCGCCGTGGGCGCAGGCCAGGCGGTGGCTCTCGATCCGGCCGTCCAGGTACGGCCGCCAGCTCTGCTCGTACGGCCAGTCGGCGGGCTTGCCGGTGGTCGCCCCGAAGAAGACGGCGTCCCCCCGGTAGCGGGCCGGCACGTGCTCGGCCATCAGCTTGCGGTGCCGGTCGAAGACCTCCGGCAGCACGGCCACGGCCTCCCCGAGCACGGCCCGCAGATCGGCGAGGCCCCGGCCGTCCGCCGGGTCGTGGCCGAGCGAGTGCAGCAACTCCGCGAGGGTGTCGGCGGTTTCGACGGGCGGGGCCCCGGCGGTGCGGACCGCCGGGGCGCCGTCGAGCAGGGCCAGCAGGCCGACCTCGGCGCCCTCGGCCCGCAGCCGCACGGCCATCTCCTGCGCGACCACCGCGCCGAAGGACCAGCCCAGCAGGTGGTACGGGCCGTCGGGACGCACCGCGCGGATCTGCCGCACGTAGTCCTCGGCGATCTCGGCGACGCTCGCCGGTGCGTCGCCGCGCAGGCCCCGGGCCTGGAGGCCGTACACCGGCTGCTCGGGGCCGAGGTGGCGCAGCAGCCCGGAGTAGACCCAGCTGATGCCGGCCGCCGGATGGACGCAGAACAGCGGGGGCCGGTCGCCGCCGGCGCGCAGCGGCAGCAGGACGTCCAGCGCGTCGGGCGCCGGGCCGTGGTCGAGCCGTCGGGCGAGCCCGGCCACGGTGGGTGTCTCGAACAGCGCCCGCATGCCGGGGTCCGTGCCGAGGGCGCCGCGGACCTTGGCGAGCAGCTTCATGGCGAGCAGGGAGTGGCCGCCCAGGTCGAAGAAGTCGTCGTCGATGCCGACGACCTCCAGGCCGAGCACCTCCGCGAACAGCCCGCACAGGATCGACTCCTGCGGCGTCCGGGCGGCGCGGCCGCCGGCGAGCTGCCCGAAGTCCGGTGCGGGCAGCGCCGTCCGGTCGAGCTTGCCGCTGCCGGTGAGCGGCAGCGCGGCCAGCGGGACGACGGCGGCGGGCAGCATGTAGCCGGGCAGGTGGCCGGCGGCGAAGGCGCGCAGTTCGGCGGGGTCGAGCGGGCCGTCGGCCACCACGTGGGCGACCAGGCGCAGCCCGTCCGCGGCGGGCAGCACGGCGGCGGCGGCGACCCGCGGGTGGAGCGTCAGCACGTGCTCGATCTCGCCGAGTTCGATCCGGAAGCCGCGGATCTTCACCTGGTGGTCGGTGCGGCCGAGGTACTCCAGTTCCCCGTCGCGGGTGCGGCGGGCCAGGTCCCCGGTGCGGTACATCCTCCCTCCGTGCCCACCACCGGGCAGGAGGGGCCCGTCCCCGGCCGCGAACGGGTCGGCGACGAAGCGTTCCGCCGTCAGGCCGGGGCGGCCCAGGTAGCCGCGGGCCAGGCCCGGGCCGGCCAGGTACAGCTCCCCGGGCACGCCCGGCGGGACGGGGTTGAGGTACTCGTCCAGGAGGTACGCCCGCACCCCGGCGACGGGGCCGCCGAGACCGGGGCGCTCCGCCCCGCCGAGCGGCCGGCCGAGGGCGTAGACGGTGGCCTCGGTCGGGCCGTACAGGTTGTAGGCGGTGGTGCCCGGCGCCGCGCGCAGGCTCGTCCAGAGCTGCTGGCCGACGGCCTCGCCGCCCAGCACCAGGACGGCCGGGGCGGCGCCCTCCAGCAGGCCCTCGGCGAGGAGCTGCTCGGCGTAGGACGGGGTGACGTCCATGGCGCCGATGCCCTCCGCGCGCACGTACCGCACCAGCGCGGCCGGGTCGCGGCGCAGCTCGTCGCCGATCAGGTGCAGCTCGTGCCCGGCGAACATCCAGAGCAGGCTCTCCAGCGACCCGTCGAAGCAGAGCGAGGCGGTGAGCGCGACGCGCAGTCGGCCGTGCACGGCCTCGGCGGCGGCGATCGGCCCGGCCCGGTGGACGGCCAGCAGGGCGGCGAGGCTGCCGTGCTGGACGACGACGCCCTTGGGTCGGCCGGTGGAGCCGGAGGTGTAGATCAGGTAGGCGGCGTGGCCGGCCGAGGCGCGCGGGGCCGGGTCGGTGTCCGGCCCGGTGGCCTCGGCGAGGGCCAGCACGGGGGTGCCGGCCAGCGCCTCGGGCCGGGGCCAGCCGTCGTCGGTGAGGACGAGGGCGGGGGCCGCGTCGGCGAGAGTGCGGGCGGTGCGGTCGGCCGGGTGGTCGGCGTCCAGCGGCAGGTAGGCCGCGCCGGCCTTGAGCACGGCCAGGGTCGCGATCACGCTCCCGGCCGAGCGCGGCAGGGCGAGGGCGACCACGGACTCGGGTCCGATGCCCCGCCCGATCAGGTGGTGGGCGAGCCGGTTGGCGCGGGCGTTCAGTTCGGCGAAGGTCAGCCGGACCTCGCCGCAGACCAGCGCGACGGCCTCCGGGGTGTGGGCGGCCTGGGCCGCGAAGGCGGCCGGGACCAGCGGGAGTTCGGCCGGCAGGGCGGCGCCGGCGGTCGGGAGCGCGGCGCGCTCCTCGGCCGACAGCAGCTCGATGCGGCCGATCGGCAGCTCGGGCCGGGCGGCCACCGCCGCCAGCAGCCGGCCGAGGCGCACGGCGATCGCCTCGACCGTCTCCCGGTCGAAGAGGTCGGTGGCGAAGTCGATCGCGCACTCCAGGCCGGCGGGCGCGCCGTCCGCGTCGAAGGACTCGCCGAGGCCCACGCTCAGGTCGAACTTGGCGACCGTCCCGGCGGAGGACACCGCCGAGGCGTCCAGGCCGGCCGCGGCGAGCGGCGCCGAGTCGCCCCGGCCCTCCAGCAGCAGCATCACCTGGAAGAGCGGGTGGCGGGCCAGCGAGCGGGCCGGGTTCAGCTCCTCCACCAGGCGTTCGAAGGGCACGTCCTGGTGGGCGTGGGCGTCGAGTTGGGTCTCCCGGACGCGGGCCAGCAGCTCGGTGAAGCTCGGATCGTCGGACGTGTCGGTGCGCAGCACCAGGGTGTTGACGAAGAAGCCGACCAGCTCGTCCAGCGCCTCGTCGCCGCGCCCGGCCACCACCGAGCCGATCGGGACGTCGGTGCCCGCGCCGAGGCGGGTGAGCAGCGCGGCGAGGGCCGCCTGCACGGTCATGAACATCGTCACCCGGTGCCGGCGCGACAACTCGCCGAGAGCGCGGTGGAGTTCCGCGCCGTACGGGACGACGACCCGCTCGCCGCGGTGCGAGGCGGCCGCGCGGCGCGGCCGGTCGACGGGCAGCGACAGCTCCTCGGGCAGGCCGGCCAGCGCCTCGCGCCAGTGGGCGAGCTGGCGGGCGAGCAGGCTCTCCCCGTCCTCCTCCCGGCCGAGCAGTTCGCGCTGCCAGAGCGCGTAGTCGGCGTACTGGACGGGCAGCGGCGCCCACTGCGGGGCCGCGCCGCCGGTGCGGGCCGCGTAGGCCGTGGCGAGGTCGCGCAGCAGCGGGCCCATCGACCAGCCGTCCCCGGCGATGTGGTGCAGGACGAGGGCGAGCAGGTGCTCCCCGGGCCCGGCCGGGATGACGTGGGCGCGGACGGGCAGGTCGGCGGCCAGGTCGAAGGGGCGGGCCGTGCAGCTCGCCGGCTCGGTGCCGGGCGGCAGCAGCTCGACCCGGACGCGGGCCTGCCCGGCGGGCAGGATCCGCTGGTAGGGGGTGCCGTCGAACTCCTCGATCAGGGTGCGCAGGCTCTCGTGCCGGGCGACCACGTCGCCGAGGGCG
>NZ_JBSHBN010000116.1:0-29767 GCF_053612025.1 Kitasatospora sp. NPDC054768 | reverse complement strand
GGGCCCTTCCTTTGTAGCGGGGACAGGATTTGAACCTGCGACCTCTGGGTTATGAGCCCAGCGAGCTACCGAGCTGCTCCACCCCGCGTCGGTAAACATGACTCTACGCGACTTCGGCCGAATGACCTAATCGGCTTCCGTCCGCGCCCCGGGCGGCCCGGCCGGCCGACCTCCCCCACACCCCCCGGCAGCCCCTGACGGCCCCTGGCGGCCCCCGGGAACGCCGCAGGGCGGCCACCCCGTGGGGTGACCGCCCTGCGATCGGTGCTGCGCGACTCAGCCGGTGTACGGGCCGTAGTCGTAGTCGTCCAGCGGAACCGCCTGGCCGGAGCCGGCGCCGAAGGGCGACAGGTCGTAGTCGTCGTAGCCGACGGCCGAGTACATCGCGGCCTTGGCCTCCTCGGTCGGCTCGACCCGGATGTTGCGGTAACGGGGCAGGCCCGTACCGGCCGGGATGAGCTTACCGAGGATGACGTTCTCCTTGAGGCCCAGCAGCGGGTCCGACTTGGCGTGGATCGCCGCGTCGGTGAGGACCCGGGTCGTCTCCTGGAAGGAGGCGGCCGACAGCCAGGACTCGGTGGCCAGCGAGGCCTTGGTGATACCCATCAGCTGCGGACGGCCGGAGGCGGGGTGACCGCCCTCGGCGACGACGCGGCGGTTCTCCTGCTCGAAGCGGCCGCGCTCGACCAGCTCGCCGGGCAGCAGCTCGGCGTCGCCCGACTCGATGATCGTCACGCGGCGGAGCATCTGCCGGATGATGATCTCGATGTGCTTGTCGTGGATCGACACACCCTGCGAGTTGTAGACCTTCTGGACCTCGGCGACCAGGTGGACCTGGACGGCACGCTGGCCCATGATGCGCAGGACGTCGTGCGGGTTGGTGGCACCCATGGTCAGCTTCTGGCCGACCTCGACCGCCTCGCCCTCGCTGACGAGCAGCTTCACACGCTTCGAGACCGGGTAGGCGATCTCGTCGGTGCCGTCGTCCGGCGTGATGACCAGCTTGCGGGTCTTCTCGGTGTCCTCGATCCGGACCCGGCCGGCGGCCTCCGAGATCGGAGCCACGCCCTTCGGGGTACGGGCCTCGAAGAGCTCGACGACACGCGGCAGACCCTGGGTGATGTCGTCACCGGCCACACCACCGGTGTGGAAGGTACGCATGGTCAGCTGGGTACCGGGCTCACCGATGGACTGGGCGGCGATGATGCCGACCGCCTCACCGATGTCGACCAGCTTGCCGGTGGCCAGCGAGCGCCCGTAGCACATGGCGCAGGTGCCGACGGCCGACTCACAGGTCAGGATCGAGCGGGTCTTGACCTCGCCGATGCCGTGGCGGATCAGCTCGTCGATCAGGACGTCGCCGAGGTCGGTGTTGGCGGTGGCAAGGAGCTTGCCGTCCACCGTGATGTCCTCGGCGAGCATGCGGGCGTAGACGCTGGTCTCGACGTCGTCGGCCTTGCGCAGCACGCCGTCCGCACCCACGGAGCCGATCGCCAGCTTCAGGCCGCGCTCGGTGCCGCAGTCCTCCTCGCGAATGATGACGTCCTGGGAGACGTCGACCAGACGACGGGTGAGGTAACCGGAGTCGGCGGTACGGAGGGCGGTGTCGGCCAGACCCTTACGGGCACCGTGGGTGGAGATGAAGTACTCCAGCACGGACAGACCCTCACGGAACGACGCCTTGATGGGTCGCGGGATGGTCTCGTTCTTGGCGTTCGACACCAGACCACGCATACCGGCGATCTGGCGCATCTGCATCATGTTTCCACGAGCACCCGAGTCGACCATCATGAAGATGGGGTTCGTCTTCGGGAAGTTCTCGTTCATGGCCTCGGCGACCTCGTTGGTCGCCTGGGTCCAGATGCCGATGAGCTCCTGCTTGCGCTCGTCGTTGGTGATCAGGCCGCGCTCGTACTGACGCTGGACCTTCTCCGCCTTCGCCTCGTAGCCCTCAAGGATCTGGGGCTTGTTCGGCGGGACGACGACGTCGGAGATCGAGACGGTGACACCCGAGCGGGTCGACCAGTGGAAGCCGGACGCCTTCAGGTTGTCCAGGGTCGCCGCGACGACGACCTTGGGGTAGCGCTCCGCCAGGTCGTTGACGATCGCGGAGAGCTGCTTCTTGCCCACCTCGTAGTCGACGAACGGGTAGTCCTCGGGCAGCAGCTCGTTGAAGAGCGCGCGACCCAGGGTGGTGGTCAGGCGGAAGGGCTCGCCGTCGAACCAGCTCGACTGGCCGTCCTCGTCCACCGGGGCGGTCCAGCCGCGCGGCGGGACGGTGCCGGCCGGCAGGCGCAGCTCGATCGGGGCCTGGACGTCCAGGTCGCGGGCGTCGAAGGCCATGATCGCCTCGGCGGTCGACGAGAAGGTGCGGCCGGCGCCCTTCACGTTGTCGCGGTCCGAGGTCAGGAAGAACAGACCGAGCACCATGTCCTGGGTCGGCATGGTGACGGGGCGACCGTCGGCCGGCTTCAGGATGTTGTTCGAGGACAGCATCAGGATGCGGGCCTCGGCCTGCGCCTCCGCGGAGAGCGGCAGGTGGACGGCCATCTGGTCACCGTCGAAGTCCGCGTTGAACGCGGTGCAGACGAGCGGGTGGATCTGGATGGCCTTGCCCTCGACCAGCTGCGGCTCGAAGGCCTGGATGCCGAGGCGGTGCAGGGTGGGCGCACGGTTCAGCAGCACCGGGTGCTCGGCGATGACCTCTTCGAGCACGTCCCACACGACCGGACGGGCACGCTCGACCATGCGCTTGGCCGACTTGATGTTCTGCGCGTGGTTCAGGTCGACCAGGCGCTTCATCACGAACGGCTTGAAGAGCTCCAGCGCCATGGCCTTCGGCAGACCGCACTGGTGCAGCTTGAGCTGCGGGCCGACGACGATGACCGAACGGGCCGAGTAGTCGACTCGCTTGCCGAGCAGGTTCTGACGGAAACGACCCTGCTTGCCCTTCAGCATGTCGCTGAGGGACTTCAGCGGGCGGTTGCCGGGGCCCGTGACCGGGCGACCACGACGGCCGTTGTCGAACAGCGCGTCGACGGCCTCCTGGAGCATGCGCTTCTCGTTGTTCACGATGATCTCGGGGGCACCGAGGTCGAGAAGGCGCTTCAGGCGGTTGTTGCGGTTGATCACGCGGCGGTACAGGTCGTTCAGGTCGGAGGTCGCGAAGCGGCCACCGTCCAGCTGCACCATCGGACGCAGGTCCGGCGGGATGACCGGGACGCAGTCCAGCACCATGCCGTTGGGCTTGTTGGTGGTCTGCAGGAACGCGGAGACGACCTTGAGGCGCTTGAGCGCACGGGTCTTCTTCTGGCCCTTGCCGGTGCGGATGATCTCGCGCAGGCGCTCGGACTCCTCCGCCAGGTCGAAGGTCTCCAGGCGGTCCTTGAGGGCCGCCGCGCCCATCGAGCCGGAGAAGTAGGTGCCGAAGCGGTCGCGCAGCTCGCGGTAGAGCAGCTCGTCGCCCTCGAGGTCCTGGACCTTGAGGTTCTTGAAGCGGGCCCACACCTCGTCGAGGCGGTCGAGCTCGCGCTGCGCGCGGTCGCGCAGCTGCTTCATCTCGCGCTCGGCGCCCTCGCGCACCTTGCGGCGCACGTCGGCCTTGGCGCCCTCGGCCTCCAGCTCGGCCAGGTCGGTCTCGGCCTTCTTGGCACGGGCCTCGAGGTCCGAGTCGCGGCGGTTCTCGATCTGCTGGCGCTCGACCGAGACGTGCGCCTCCAGGGACGGCAGGTCGCGCTGGCGACGCTCGTCGTCCACCCAGGTGATCATGTAGGCGGCGAAGTAGATGACCTTCTCGAGGTCCTTCGGCGCCAGGTCCAGCAGGTAGCCCAGGCGGGACGGCACGCCCTTGAAGTACCAGATGTGGGTGACCGGGGCGGCCAGCTCGATGTGGCCCATCCGCTCGCGGCGCACCTTGGCGCGGGTCACCTCGACACCGCAGCGCTCGCAGATGATGCCCTTGAAGCGGACGCGCTTGTACTTACCGCAGTAGCACTCCCAGTCCCGGGTGGGGCCGAAGATCTTCTCGCAGAAGAGCCCGTCCTTTTCCGGCTTCAGGGTGCGGTAGTTGATGGTCTCCGGCTTCTTGACCTCGCCGTGCGACCACTGGCGGATGTCGTCGGCGGTGGCCAGGCCGATGCGGAGCTCGTCGAAGAAGTTGACGTCAAGCACTGGTCGTCAAGCCCTCTTTCGTAAGTCGAGAGTCGTTCATGTGGTCTGAGGGGGGCCTGGGGGCGGGCCGGCCGCTGCTGCGGCCGGCCCGGCCTCCGTCAGACCTCTTCGACGCTGCTCGGCTCGCGCCGGGACAGGTCGATGCCGAGCTCCTCGGCGGCGCGGAACACGTCCTCGTCGGAGTCCCGCATCTCGATGGACTGGCCGTCCGAGGACAGCACCTCCACGTTGAGGCAGAGCGACTGCATTTCCTTGATGAGGACCTTGAAGGACTCGGGAATGCCGGGCTCGGGGATGTTCTCGCCCTTGACGATGGCCTCGTAGACCTTGACTCGGCCGAGGACGTCGTCGGACTTGATGGTGAGGAGCTCCTGGAGCGCGTAGGCCGCGCCGTACGCCTCGAGGGCCCACACCTCCATCTCACCGAAGCGCTGACCACCGAACTGCGCCTTACCACCGAGCGGCTGCTGGGTGATCATCGAGTACGGACCGGTCGAACGGGCGTGCAGCTTGTCGTCGACCAGGTGGTGCAGCTTGAGGATGTACATGTAGCCGACCGAGACCGGCATCGGGAACGGCTCGCCGGAGCGGCCGTCGAACAGTCGGGCCTTGCCGGTGGAGTTCACCAGGCGCTCACCGTCACGGGTGAGGGTGGTGTTGTCCAGCAGGCCGGTGATCTCGTCCTCGCGGGCGCCGTCGAAGACCGGGGTGGCGAGGTTGGTGCCGCCCTCGACGGTGTCGGCGCCGATCGCCTGCAGGCGCTGGGCCCACTCGTCGGCCAGCCCGGAGACGTCCCAGCCCTGCTTGGCGAGCCACCCGAGGTGGATCTCCAGGACCTGTCCCGGGTTCATTCGGGACGGGACACCCAGCGGGTTGAGGATGATGTCGACCGGGGTGCCGTCCTCCAGGAACGGCATGTCCTCGACCGGCAGGATCTTCGAGATGACGCCCTTGTTGCCGTGACGGCCGGCGAGCTTGTCACCGTTGGTGATCTTGCGCTTCTGGGCCACGTAGACGCGGACCAGCTGGTTGACGCCCGGGGGCAGCTCGTCGCCCTCTTCGCGGTCGAAGACGCGGACGCCGATGACCTTGCCGGACTCACCGTGCGGGACCTTCAGCGAGGTGTCGCGGACCTCACGGGCCTTCTCACCGAAGATCGCGCGGAGCAGGCGCTCCTCCGGGGTCAGCTCGGTCTCGCCCTTGGGCGTGACCTTGCCGACCAGGATGTCGCCGGTGACGACGTCGGCGCCGATGCGGATGATGCCGCGCTCGTCGAGGTCCGCGAGGACCTCCTCGGAGACGTTCGGGATGTCCCGGGTGATCTCCTCGGGGCCGAGCTTGGTGTCACGGGCGTCGACCTCGTGCTCCTCGATGTGGATCGAGGAGAGGACGTCGTCCTGCACGAGGCGCTGCGACAGGATGATCGCGTCCTCGTAGTTGTGACCCTCCCACGACATGAACGCCACGAGCAGGTTCTTGCCGAGGGCCATCTCGCCCTCGTCGGTGCACGGGCCGTCGGCCAGCACCTGGTTGACCTCGACCCGGGCGCCCTCGTCCACGAGCACCTTCTGGTTGAAGGCGGTGCCCTGGTTCGAGCGGGTGAACTTGGCGGCGCGGTACGTGGTGTACGTGCCGTCGTCGTTGGCCACGGTGACGTAGTCGGCCGAGACCTCCTGGACGACACCGGCCTTCTCGGCGGTGATGACGTCCGCGGCGTCGACGGCGCAGCGGTACTCCATGCCGGTACCGACCAGCGGAGCCTCGCTCTTCAGCAGCGGCACCGCCTGGCGCATCATGTTCGAGCCCATGAGCGCGCGGTTGGCGTCGTCGTGCTCGAGGAACGGGATCATGGCGGTCGCGACCGACACCATCTGGCGCGGCGAGACGTCCATGTAGTCGATCTCGGTGCCCGGGATGTAGTCGATCTCGCCGCCACGGCGGCGGACCAGGACACGCGGCTCGGCGAAGTGCAGGTCCGCGGTCAGCGGCGCGTTCGCCTGGGCGATGACGTAGCGGTCCTCCTCGTCGGCGGTCAGGTAGTCGACCTGCTCCGTGACGACACCCTCGATGACCTTGCGGTACGGGGTCTCGATGAAGCCGAACGCGTTGACCCGACCGTACGAGGCGAGCGAGCCGATCAGACCGATGTTCGGGCCTTCGGGGGTCTCGATCGGACACATGCGGCCGTAGTGCGAGGGGTGCACGTCACGGACCTCGAAGCCGGCCCGCTCACGGGACAGACCACCGGGGCCCAGCGCGGACAGACGACGCTTGTGGGTCAGGCCCGACAGCGGGTTCGTCTGGTCCATGAACTGCGACAGCTGGCTGGTGCCGAAGAACTCCTTGATGGAGGCGACGACCGGCCGGATGTTGATCAGGGTCTGCGGCGTGATCGCCTCGACGTCCTGGGTGGTCATGCGCTCGCGCACGACGCGCTCCATACGGGCGAGACCCGTACGGACCTGGTTCTGGATGAGCTCGCCGACGTTGCGCAGGCGACGGTTGCCGAAGTGGTCGATGTCGTCGACCTCGACCACGATGTCGCGGCCTTCGTCGTCACGCCACTCGGTCTCGCCCGCGTGCAGCTTCACCAGGTACTTGATCGCACCGATGATGTCGGGCTCGGTGAGCACGCCGGAGTCCAGCGACTCGGCGTTGCCCAGCTTGCGGTTGACCTTGTAACGGCCGACCTTCGCGAGGTCGTAGCGCTTCGGGTTGAAGTACAGGTTCTCCAGAAGCGTCTGCGCGGCCTCGCGCGTGGGCGGCTCGCCCGGACGCAGCTTGCGGTAGATGTCCAGCAGCGCGTCGTCCTGGCCCTGGGTGTGGTCCTTCTCCAGGGTGGCGCGCATCGACTCGTACTCGCCGAACTCCTCGAGAATCATCTCGTTGGTCCAGCCGAGCGCCTTGAGCAGCACGGTGACGGACTGCTTGCGCTTGCGGTCGATGCGGACGCCGACCATGTCGCGCTTGTCGATCTCCATCTCCAGCCAGGCACCACGCGAGGGGATGACCTTGCAGGAGTAGATGTCCTTGTCGGACACCTTGTCCAGGGTGGAGTCGAAGTACACACCCGGGGAGCGGACGAGCTGCGACACGACGACACGCTCGGTGCCGTTGATCACGAACGTGCCCTTGTGGGTCATGAGCGGGAAGTCGCCCATGAAGACCGTCTGAGACTTGATCTCACCGGTCTCGTTGTTGGTGAACTCGGCCGTGACGAAGAGCGGGGCCGCGAACGTGAAGTCGCGGTCCTTGCACTCGTCAATGGAGTTCTTCGGCGGCTCGAAACGGTGGTCGCGGAAGGTCAGCGACATCGACCCGCTGAAGTCCTCGATCGGGGAGATCTCCTCGAAGATCTCCTCCAGACCGGACTTCGTGGGGACGTCCTGACCACTCTCCAGGGCCGCCTCGACCCGGGACTTCCAGGCCGCGTTGCCGAGCAGCCAGTCAAAGCTCTCGGTCTGCAGGGCCAGGAGGTTCGGGACCTCGAGGGGCTCCTTGATCTTCGCGAACGAGACGCGGAGCGGGGCGGTGGATGCGGCGGAATTGTTCGAGGCGTTGCGCGGCGCGGCCAAGAGGGGGGTCCTTCCGAGGGCTCGGAGCTCACTACGCGCGTACCAGCCGGGCCTGCTTGGGCTTGGTGCCGCCTCCCTCGCCACTGGCCTCCGCCGGGGTCGAAACCCCAGGTCAGAGCCGCTTTGCGGAGGCGGTGCCAGACCCCATCAGGGCAACGCAAACTCCGGGCGACGAGTCACGGAGAAGCTAACAGGCAGCGCAAAGGGACAGTGTAGCCAATGGCGACACTGCTGTCCAGCTCTGATTCGGAGACCGAATCGGAGACTCCTCCCGGTAGCCGGCGAGCGCGGGCGCCCACCGGGTACTGCTCTAACTCACGTGGAGTCATTTCCCGCCGGAGCCACTGGTTATGCATCCAGTGGCGAACCAACCGGGCGGACTCGCGCCTTGAGAATCGCGCGCCGCGCCAGGTTCGTCAAGGGCCCGCCGGCGGCGCGGGCCTCGACCTGTCTATCGACCCGGAGCCCCCCGGCGTTACAGAAGCCGTGGTGGCGCCGCCCTCGACGACGGTGATCACCATACCCCCCGGCACCGACGGTGCCGAGTGGGCCGTCGGCCACGCCGGCGGGCCGTACCGGCCGGTCGGGGGAACGGGACCGGGGGCGGCCCCGGCGGGGCCCGGGCCCGGCCCGGAAACGCGAAAAAGCCGGGCCGACCACCCGCAAGGGTGATCGGCCCGGCCCTACGCCCCCTCAGAGGGGGCGCGAGATCACTTGACGGTGACCTTGGCGCCGGCACCCTCAAGGGCAGCCTTGGCCTTCTCGGCAACGTCCTTGGCAACCTTCTCCAGGACCTTGGCACCAGCGGTGTCAACGAGGTCCTTGGCCTCCTTCAGGCCGAGGGAGGTCAGGGTGCGCACCTCCTTGATGACCTGGATCTTCTTGTCGCCAGCGCCCTCGAGGATGACGTCGAACTCGTCCTGCTCCTCAGCGGCCTCGGCGGCCGGGCCGGCAACGCCGGCGGCGGCAACGGCGACCGGGGCGGCGGCGGTGACGTCGAACTTCTCCTCGAAGGCCTTCACGAAGGCGGCCAGCTCGATGAGGGTGAGCTCCTCGAACTGCGCGAGCAGCTCGTCCTGGGACAGCTTCGCCATGATGGCGTCCTTCCACTAAATCGGCAGGTTGGTGCCGGATGTACGGGTGGGGCGGGCGTACGGGCCCGCAGCGAGGCGTGAGCCTGCCGAATTACTCGGCGGCGGCGTCCTCGGCGGCGGGAGCCGGCGTACCGGCACCGCCCTGCTCGACCTTGTCGCGCAGCGCGTCCACAGTGCGGACGAGCTTCGACGGCAGGGCCTGGAAGAGCGCGGCAGCCTGGGACTGCTTGGCCTTCAGGGCACCCGCCAGCTTGGCGAGCAGCACCTCGCGGGACTCGAGGTCCGCGAGCTTCTTGATCTCATCGGCGGACAGCGCCTTACCGTCAAGGACACCGCCCTTGATGATGAGAGCGGGGTTCTCCTTGGCGAAGTCACGCAGAGCCTTCGCCGACTCCACCGGGTCACCGGTGACGAAGGCGACAGCCGTCGGACCGTTGAACAGGTCGTCGAGCTCCGTGATCCCGACCTCATTGGCCGCGATCTTGGTCAGCGTGTTCTTCACCACGGCGTACTCGGCGTTGTCGCCGAGCGAGCGACGCAGGGTCTTGACCTGCTTCACCGAGAGACCGCGGTACTCGGTCAGCAGCGCCGCGGAGGAGCCACGGAACTTGTCCGTGATCTCGGCGACGGCGGCAGCCTTGTCGGGCCTGGCCATAGGCTTACGCCTCCTTCCGTGATGTCGAATTCGGGCCGACCGCGAAAGTCGACCTAGGTCGCCGTGGACCGACCGGACGGAAGGAAAGCCCTTGCAGAAATGCAATGAGCCCCGGTGCGCAGGGGCACGGGGCTCGGAACGACCTCGACGGACCTCCACGCGAACGCGGGACCCGGAAGTCGAAGCTCCAGACGCACCTGCGCGGGCTGCCTGCGACGAAGCGCAGATCCTTCGGTCACCTGCTCCCTGACGGGCGCGGCGACAACCAGCGGTCTTTGGCTTCGGCCAGCGTAGCCGGAGCCCTCCGCGAGGTGCAAATCGCCCCCGGACGGGGTGGGCCCGGGCCGTCCCGGAGCATCCCGGGCGCCCGCTCAGCGGGCCAGCGGGGAGACCGTCCGGACACCGGTGTCCGCGGTGTCCGTCTCGGCCGGCGCCTGCGCCGAGAGCAGCGCGCCGGCGAGGTCGGTGTAGAGCACCGAGTCGTCCGCCCGCCCGCTGTCCCCGCTGCCGGTGCGCTGGAGCCGGACCAGCTGGTCCTTGTCGTTGAGCCAGAGGTCCAGGGTGAGGGAGATCGAGCCGCCGGGCGCGAGCGCGGCCCGCAGGCCGTCCCGGCGGGACCGGGTCAGCTGGGTCTGGGCGGCGGCGTACTTCTCGGCGGTGGTGGTGACCCGGTAGTGCTCGACGGTGGAGTCCTCGAACTTCTCCTCGCCGACGAAGACCGGGTCCGTCCCCTCGGCGTTGGCCGCGGTCAGCGCCTCGACCGGGTTCAGCAGGTCGATCAGCCCGGCGTACGGGATCTCCTTGTGGCCGTCCGCGTCCGGCGGGACGGTGAAGCGCTCCCAGTGGCGGCCGCCCTGCCGGGCCGCGGTGGCGGCGTCCCCGCCCTGGTAGGCGACGGTGTCCACGACGATCAGCTGCTCGGCCTCGGCCGGGGTGGAGCGCTTGATCTGGAGCGCGGTCTTGGGCTGCCAGAACAGCGGGCCGGACCCGGCGTCCGAACCGAGCCGGTAGCTGACCTTGGCCCGGCGGGCGGTCTGCATGGCCAGCTGGGCGGAGAGCAGCACCCCGTGCGGCGAGCGGTCGGTGGGCTTGGCCTGCGCGCTCGGGGAGGCGGTGGAGAGCGGGGCGCCGACCGGGCTCGGGCTGCCGGACATCGCGGCGGGCGCGCCGCCGTCCCCGCCGCATCCGCTCAGCCCGCTCGCCAGCAGGGCGACGGCGGCCACTGCCGCCAACCGCTGCCGTGCCGCCATCGCCCGTTCCCCTCTCGCCCGGCCCCGTCCTGCGGCGGCCCCGTCCCGGCCACCTTGCCACCCGTCCCCGGTCCGCCCGGTGGCGGCCCCCTCCGCCGGGCGGATCCACCGGGTCGGCCCAGCCGGGCCCGGGGCCGGGGAGGCGGGGACCGACTTCCGGCGCCCCGCCTCCCCGGCCGCGCGGATCAGCTGCCGGCCGCGGCCTTCTGCAGGTCGGCGAGGTCGATGAAGTCCGCCGGGGTGGCGGCGATCACCGGGGTGCCGTAGTCCGAGTAGCTGACGGTGACGTTCAGCGCGCCGGCCTTGGTGTCGGCCACCTCGCTCCGCTTGACCACGAGCTTGTCGGCGTCGACCCAGACGTCGATCTGGTCGGTGGTGATCCCGGCCGTGTCCAGGTTCTGCTTGATCTTGTCGACCTGCGCCTGGGTCATGCCCTGGCTGGTGGCCTTGAGCACGTCGGCCGCGCTGAGCACACCGGAGTAGTGGGTGGTGGCCTTGCCGTTCACCGTCTCCTGGCCGACCTCGGTGACCTTGCCGCTGGCGATCAGCGTCCGGACGCCCTGCACCGGGTCCGCGCTCTGCAGCTGGTCGGTCGTGCCACCAGACGCCTTGGCCATGTCGGCCTTGCTGTAGCGCACCCACTTCGGGCTGCCGCTCTCCAGCAGCTGCCCGCCCAGGCCCATGTACATGGCGTCCTTGGCGTACAGGTAGTGCACCTTCGGCCCGCCGGTCAGCGGCTCCAGGAGCTTGGCCATCGGGGAGCCCGACAGGTCCATCGTGAGGTCGGCCTCCAGGCCGTCGGCCCAGGACACCGCCCCCTGGCCCTTCATGACGACCTCGCCGACCTGGATCACCTCGTCGACCTTGGCCGACTTGGCCGCGCCGGTCCTCTGGGTGACCTGCTCCAGGAAGACCGCCGGGCTGACCTTCTCCGGCTTCGCGGCGGTGGTCGGGGCGGCGGCCGACGGGGTGGCCGAGGTGGCGGCCGTGGTCGGCGCGGCCGGGGCGGCGCTCTTGTCGTCGTTGTTGTTGCACGCGGTCGCGGTCAGCGCCAGGGCGGCGAGGACGACGGCGACGGCGGTCTTGCGGGTTCCAGCCATGATTCCCCCCTTGAGGACCCCCGGGCGCGTCGTGCGCCCGGGGTGGTAGCCGGTTGTTGCGGGTGGGCCCGGTGTCCGGTCCGGCCGGATCAGCCGAGCAGCTTGAGCACGTCGGCCTCGTTGCCGAGGTCGCCGGCGGCCGGCGCCGCGATCGCGGCGGCCTTGCCGAGGTTGGAGTACTTGATCGTGACGGCCTGCTTCTCGCCGTTGGTGTCGCCGTACTCCTTGTACTGGACGAGCTCCTGGTTGCCGTTCAGCCAGAAGTCGATGGTGAGGGTCTTGCCGTCCTCCTCCAGCGTCTTCTGGACGGCCGTGCGCTGGCCCGCCGAGAGCGCCGTCATCCCGGCCACCAGCGCGGCGGTGTCCTGCTCCGCCCGCAGGTGGGTGGTCTGGACGCCGTCCACGGCCTCCTGGCCGACCTTGGAGAGCTTGCCGCTCTGGGCCGCGACGGTGAGCAGGACGACCGGGTTCGTCATCTGGCCGACCGCCCGGAAGCTGTCGCCCGTCGCGTCGGCGGGCATCTTGACCCAGTGCTTGCCGCCCAGGGCCGGCGCGACGTCGTCGCCGCCGCCGAGGTAGGCGTCCGTTCCGAGCACCCGGATCCGGAGCTTCTTGCCCTCGATGTCGCTGGCCAGGTCCACGGCCGCCTTGGCCGGGTCCTTCCAGTCCGCGTCGCCGGTGCCGGCGGGGTCGGTGGGATCGGCCGGGATCATGGTGACCTTGCCGTTGCCGGCCTTCTGCATCACCACGGCGGACGCGGCCAGCGCGGCCTTCGGGTCCGCGGCCAGGGCCGCCGCGAGCGGGTCGGCGCCCTTGGCGTCGGCGCTCTTGGCGTCACCGGGCTTGGCCTCACCGGTCTTGGTGCCGCCCTTGGCGTCGCCGCTCTTGGCGTCACTGCCGCAGGCGGTCGCGGCACCGAGCAGGACGGCCGCCGTCGCGACGGCCGAGGCGAGGCGCAGAGCGCGCATGGAGATACCCCCGTGAGATCCAGATCCCCATGGAAGAACCGATCGTCAGCTCTTCTCATGTTCTTTTCATGCGGACTCTAACGGATCGTCGATGTCCCCACGCACCGGATATCCGCCTCCCCGTCACCCGCCCGCGGCGGGCGTCGCGTCCGCCGCCCCGGGAGCCGAGACATCGGTCGTCGTCACCGTGGTTCCCGCGTCCCCCCGGACCGTCTCGCGCAGCCGCAGCAGCTGCATGCCGGGCCCGACCCAGATGTCGTAGCCGATCGCCGTCACCCCGTGCTGCCGGTACCAGTCCAATGTGGCGGCGCGCCGTTGCGGGCTCAACTCGTCGTCCTTGCCGAACAGTTCGGCCACCGGCGCGGAGCCCTGGTAGTGCGCCACGGTCACCCCGGCCAGCTGCTCGCCGCCGAGCGAGGTGAGCTTGACGCCCTGGGCGACCTCGTACGCCCGGCCGCCCGGGCTGGAGATCAGCGCCGTCGTCCAGCCGCCCGCGAAGCCCTCCGGGTCGGGGCCCGCCCCGGGGTCGACCGACTCGGCGGTGCTCCGCTCCGCGTGCCTGGCCGCGCCGTCCTGGTAGACGAGGTCGAGGGCGCCGTCCTTCACGGTCAGCCGGCCGCTGCCGCGTTCGTCGGTGACGGTCAGTCGGGCCTCGTCCGAGGCGCCCCAGACCAGGGAGCCGCTCGCGGTGCGCCGGCCGCCCGGGCCCTCCCGCACCACGTCGATCCGGGCGCTGCCGGCGTCGTCCAGCGCCTGCGCGGCGGTGAGCACCACCTGCTTGGGCGGCACCGGCGCGGGGCCCCCGGGGGTGCCGGTGGTCGGAGCGGCCAGCAGGCTGCACCCGGTGGTGGTGGCGAGCAGCAGGGCCGCTGCGAGAACGGTGGGGCGAGGGGCGGGCGGCACGGCACACTCCGGCGGTCACAGGTGCTCCATGTGGTCTGACCGGCAGAGCGTACGACGGTTCGGCCCGCCGTTCCCATCCGCCGGTGTCCCGGTCCGGCAGCCCGCCCGGCCCTCCGGCCCGCACCGGCCCCGCACCCGGGAACGACGGCGGGCCCGCACCCCCGGTGAAGGGGGTACGGGCCCGCCGTACGGACTGCTCTGGAGCGCTGAGGCTCAGACCGCGGCCGGGTCCTCCTCGACGAGGAGGTTGCGGGTGCGGTTCGGGTCCACCTGGATGCCGGGGCCCATGGTGGTCGAGATCGCGGTCTTCTTGATGTAGCGGCCCTTGGCGGCGGACGGCTTGGCGCGGAGCACCTCGTCCAGCGCGGCGGCGTAGTTCTCGACCAGCTGCTCGTCGGTGAAGGAGGCCTTACCGATGATGAAGTGCAGGTTCGAGTGCTTGTCGACGCGGAACTCGATCTTGCCGCCCTTGATCTCGTTGACCGCCTTGGCGACGTCCGGAGTCACGGTGCCGGTCTTCGGGTTCGGCATCAGGCCACGGGGGCCGAGCACGCGGCCGAGACGGCCGACCTTGCCCATGAGGTCCGGGGTGGCGACGACGGCGTCGAAGTCGAGGCGGCCCTTGGCGACCTCGTCGATGAGCTCGTCGGAACCGACGATGTCGGCACCCGCAGCACGCGCGGCCTCGGCACGCTCGCCGGTCGCGAAGACCAGGACCCGAGCGGTCTTACCGGTGCCGTGCGGGAGGATCACGGTGCTGCGGACCATCTGGTCGGCCTTGCGCGGGTCGACACCCAGACGCATGGCGACCTCGACGGTGCCGTCGAACTTGGTGGTGCTGGTCGCCTTGGCGAGGCGGACGGCCTCGAGGGGGGCGTAAAGGCGCTCGCGGTCGACCTGGGCGTCCGCGGCCTTCAGGGCCTTGCTGCGCTTCATAGCTGCTCCTGAATGGTGAATGGAGGTGTGGTGTCACGGGCCTGCGCGGGCCCTACCACAAGAACCGGCTGAATCAACTTTTCCCTGGCGGGAAGGGAGATTCTCAGCCCTCGACGGTGATGCCCATCGACCGGGCGGTGCCGGCGATGATCTTCTCCGCGGCGTCCAGGTCGTTGGCGTTCAGGTCGGGCATCTTGGTGGTGGCGATCTCACGGACCTGGGCGCTGGTGAGCTTGGCGACCTTGGTCTTGTGCGGCTCGCTGGAGCCCTTGTCCACACCGGCGGCCTTCAGGATGAGGCGCGCGGCCGGCGGCGTCTTCGTGATGAAGGTGAAGGAGCGGTCCTCGTAGACCGTGATCTCCACCGGCACGATCATGCCGCGCTGCGACTCGGTCGCAGCGTTGTAGGCCTTGCAGAACTCCATGATGTTGACGCCGTGCTGACCCAGCGCGGGGCCGACCGGCGGCGCCGGGTTGGCCGCACCGGCGTTGATCTGGAGCTTGATAAGCCCCGTGATCTTCTTCTTCTTGGGAGGCATGTCTCTCCGGGTCCTTCCGAGAGGTGATTGCTGGTGCGTGCGGAACCGGGGCGACACCCGGCCGCCAGCACACACATCGGACCAGGCTAACGCGTCGGCGCCGCTGGACCAAAACGGATTCGGGGCAGGGCCCTCGGCCCCGCCCCGAATCCGAAAACCGTGGGACTAGTTCTTCTGGATCTGGTCGAAGGAGAGCTCGACCGGGGTCTCCCGGCCGAAGATCTCGACCAGGCCCTTGACCTTCTTCGAGTCCGGGTTGATCTCGTTGATGGTCGCCTGGAGGGTCGCGAACGGACCGTCGGTGACGGTGACCGAGTCGCCGACCTCGAAGTCCAGCACCTGGATCTCGCTCGGCTTGATCGGCGACGGCTTGCCCGCCTCCTTGGCGGCCTGGCGCTCGACGTCGGGGGCGAGCATCTTGACGACCTCGTCCAGGGTCAGCGGGTACGGGTCGTAGGCGTTGCCGACGAAGCCGGTGACACCCGGGGTGTTGCGCACGACGCCCCAGGACTCCGGGGTGAGGTCCATGCGCACCAGGACGTAGCCGGGGAGCTTGTTCTGGCGGATGGTCTTGCGGTCGCCGTTCTTGATCTGGACGACCTCCTCCTGCGGCACCTCGGCCTGGAAGATGTACTCCTCGACGTTCAGCGAGACGGCGCGCTGCTCCAGGTTCTGCTTCACCCGGTTCTCGTAGCCGGCGTAGGTGTGGATCACGTACCACTCGCCCGGCATGAAGCGCAGGTCCTCGCGGAACTTGGCGACCGGGTCGACCTCGTCGGCCGGCTCCTCCTCGACGGTCTCCTCGGCGGCGAGCTCGGCGTCGAGCTCGGCCTCGCCCTCCACGTGCAGCGCGGCCTCCTCGGCGGGCTCGCCGGCCTCGGCCTCGTCGTACGCCTCGACCTCGTCCTCGTCGCTGTCCGCGGCGTCCACGATCTGCTCGGCGGACTCGACGTCGTCAGCCAGCTCGGTCGCGTCCGGCGCGGCGGCGACATCCGCATCCGCCTCGCGGACGGTCTCGTCGGCGTCGTACAGGGGGGACTCAGACACGGTGGCGGCTTCTTTCCTGGAGATGGTGAAGGTGGCGCGCTCCTCGACCGGTCCGGCGTACGGCCGCTCGCGCGGGCGCCAGGCGAGGTCTCGGAGACTTCAACAGTACCGAGTCCACGGTAACCGCGCGTACGTCCGGCACCGACAGCTCGACCCGGGCCGAGGATTCGGCCCGGGTCGGGAAGCTGTTCGAAAGGTGAGGCGGCCGGTCAGCCGAAGACCAGGAGGCTCAGCTTGGAGAAGCCGTAGTCCAGGCCGGCCACGAAGGCCATCACGACCACGACGAAGGTGACCACGACGGCGGTGTAGCTGGTGAGCTCGCCGCGGGTGGGCCAGACGACCTTGCGCAGCTCGGCGATGATCTGGCGGTAGAACAGACCCATCCTGGCGAACAGGCCCTTCTTGGCCCGCTTGCCGGACTTCTTCTGCTTGCCGGACTTGTTCTCGCCCTCGGCCGTGTTCTCGGCAACGCCATCGGCACCCTCGGGGTTGCCGCTCTCAGGCGTTGCGGTGGAGCCCGTGGTCTCCGTCACTCGTCCTCACCTGAATCCGGGTCCTGCCGAGCTTCGCCGCGCTCCCGGTGGGGCACGGCCAGTCGGCCAGCGGTGCTGATCGGTGCCATCTCCGCATCAAGCCCGCTCACTCCTGTGGAGCGAACGGGCTGAAAACGGATCTAGCAGCAGGGCAAGAGGGACTCGAACCCCCAACCGCCGGTTTTGGAGACCGGTGCTCTACCAATTGAGCTATTGCCCTACGGTGCCTCGCGGCTCCGGTGGCGACCAACCTACCGCATCTCCCCCCGCTGTCTGTACAGGCGGTGAAAGCTCCGGCTTTTTCTCGGCGGGCCGTCGAGCAGCGAGTGTACGTGGTCGAGGGGTGTTTGGTCGAACCTCTTCTTCCGGACCGGCCGGTCACCCGGCGGATGTCCGGTCCGGCGGGGCACCCGCCGACGGATCGCCGGGGCCGCGATTCGGACGGGAACGTACGGATGCCGATACCCCGATGCCCGGTAGGTCCGGGTTCTGCGACGATGCAGGCATGAGCGCTTCCACCCCTCAGCCCGACCAGTCCATCCGCCCCGCCGACCGCCGGGTCTCCGCCCGGATCGGTGCGATCGCCGAGTCCGCGACCCTCGCCGTGGACGCCAAGGCCAAGGCCCTCAAGGCCGCCGGCCGCCCGGTCATCGGCTTCGGCGCCGGTGAGCCCGACTTCCCCACCCCGGACTACATCGTCGAGGCGGCCGTCGAGGCCTGCCGCGACCCGAAGAACCACCGGTACACCCCGGCGGGTGGCCTGCCCGAGCTGAAGACCGCGATCGCCGCCAAGACGCTGCGCGACTCCGGCTACCAGGTGGACGCCTCCCAGGTGCTGGTCACCAACGGTGGCAAGCAGGCGATCTACGAGGCCTTCGCGGCGATCCTGGACCCGGGCGACGAGGTCATCATCCCGGCCCCGTACTGGACCACCTACCCGGAGTCGGTGCAGCTGGCCGGCGGTGTCCCGGTGGAGGTCGTCTCCGACGAGACCACCGGCTACAAGGTCTCGGTCGAGCAGCTGGAGGCCGCGCGCACCGAGAACACCAAGGTCGTGCTGTTCGTCTCGCCGTCCAACCCGACCGGCGCGGTGTACACCGAGGCCGAGGCCGAGGCGATCGGCCGCTGGGCGCTGGAGCACGGCCTGTGGGTGCTCACCGACGAGATCTACGAGCACCTGGTGTACGGCGACGCCACCTTCACCTCGCTGCCGGCCCTACTGCCCGAGCTGGCCGACAAGTGCGTCGTGGTCAACGGTGTCGCCAAGACCTACGCGATGACCGGCTGGCGGGTGGGCTGGGTGATCGGCCCCAAGGACGTCATCAAGGCCGCGACCAACCTCCAGTCGCACGCCACCTCGAACGTCTCCAACGTCGCCCAGCGCGCCGCCCTGGCCGCCGTGGCCGGCGACCTGGACGCGGTCTCCGAGATGCGCGAGGCCTTCGACCGCCGCCGCAAGACCATCGTGCGGATGCTCAACGAGATCGACGGCGTGTTCTGCCCCGAGCCCGAGGGCGCCTTCTACGCCTACCCGTCGGTGAAGGGCCTGCTGGGCAAGGAGATCCGCGGCAAGCGCCCGCAGACCTCCGGCGAGCTGGCCACCCTGATCCTGGACGAGGCCGAGGTCGCGGTCGTCCCGGGCGAGGCCTTCGGCACCCCCGGCTACCTGCGGCTCTCCTACGCGCTCGGCGACGCCGACCTGGTCGAGGGCGTCAGCCGGGTGCAGAAGCTGCTCGGCGAGGCCCGCGACTGACGCGGTTCGAGCACTGACGTCAATCCGACATACGGGATTCACCCGGCACGCCGCCTCCTTTCACCCCTTCGGGGGATGGAAAGGAGGCGGTTCCCGTTCGGGGGCCGCATACGGCAGTATCGGTGAATGGAACGCCTGTTGAACCCGCGAGACGTCAGGGGCCTCCCGAAGGCCCACCTGCACCTGCACTTCACCGGCTCGATGCGGCCCGCCACCCTCCTGGAGCTGGCCGACAAGCACGGCGTCCGGCTGCCGGAGGCGCTCAGCTCCGGCGAGCCGCCCCGACTGCGGGCCACCGACGAGCGGGGCTGGTTCCGCTTCCAGCGGCTGTACGACACCGCCCGCTCGGTGCTGCGGGACGAGGAGGACATCCGCCGGCTGGTCCTGGAGACCGCCGAGGACGAGCGGCGGGACGGCTCCCGCTGGCTGGAGATCCAGGTCGACCCGACCTCGTACGCGCCCCGGCTGGGCGGGCTGATCCCCGCGCTGGAGCTGATCCTGGACGCCGTGGAGCACGCCGCCGCGGCGACCGGCGTGGGCATCCGGGTCCTGGTCGCGGCCAACCGGATGAAGTCCCCGATGGACGCCCGGACGCTGGCCCGGCTGGCCGTCCGCTACGCCGACCACGGGGTGGTCGGCTTCGGCCTCTCCAACGACGAGCGCCGGGGCCTGGCCCGGGACTTCGACCGGGCCTTCGCGATCGCCCGCAACGGCGGGCTGCTGGCGGCCCCGCACGGCGGCGAGCTCTCCGGCCCGGAGTCCGTCCGGGACTGCCTGGACGACCTGGGCGCCGGCCGGATCGGCCACGGCGTGCGCGCCGCCGAGGACCCGAGGCTGATGGAGCGGCTGGCGGACCGGCAGGTCACCTGCGAGGTCTGCCCGTCCTCCAACGTCTCGCTCGGCGTCTACGAGCACCCCGAGGACGTCCCGCTGCGCCGGCTCTTCGACGCCGGGGTGCCGCTCGCGCTGGGCGCGGACGACCCGCTGCTGTTCGGCAGCCGGCTGGCCGCCCAGTACGAGCTGGTCCGGGACGTGCTGGGCTTCTCCGACGCCGAACTCGCCGAGCTGGCGCGGCAGTCGGTGCGCGGTTCGGTCGCGCCGGAGGCCGTCCGCAAGGAACTGCTGGCGGACATCGACGCCTGGCTGGTGGGCGGCCGAGCCTCCGCGGAGCCGGCCGCCGTACCCGCCTGACGAGGCGCTGCCTCAGAGCTTGACGCCCACCATCACCGGCTCGTTCACCAGTTCCACCCCGAAGGCCTCGCGGACCCCGTCCCGGATCTCCCGGGCCAGCGCCAGCAGGTCCTCGGCGGTGGCCGAGCCGCGGTTGGTGAGCGCCAGGGTGTGCTTGGTGGAGAGCGTCGCCGGGCCGCTGCCGTAGCCCTTGCCGAAGCCGGACCGGTCGATCAGCCAGGCCGCCGAGGTCTTGGTGCGGCCCTCCGGGGCCGGGTAGGCGGGGGCGTCCTCGGCACCCGGGCGGGTGCGGAACGAGTCGTACTGCGCGGCCGTGAGCACCGGGTTGGTGAAGAAGGAGCCGGCCGACCAGGTGTCGTGGTCCGCCGGGTCCAGCACCATGCCCTTGCCGGCGCGCAGCAGCAGCACCGCGTTCCAGGCGGTGCCGACCGCCACCCGCTCGCCCTGCTCGACGCCCAGGTGCCGGGCGGTCTCGGCGTAGCGGACGGGGGTGGAGAGGCCGCCGTTGTCCTCCAGGCGGAACCGCACCCGCAGCACCACGTAGCGCTCCGGCTCGGCCTTGAAGCGGCTGTGCCGGTAGGAGAACGCGCACTCGGCGTTCGAGAGCACGACCACCTCGTCGGCGGCACGGTCGTACGCGACCACCTCGGTGACCGACTGCGCGACCTCCTGGCCGTAGGCGCCCACGTTCTGCACCGGGGTGGCACCCGCCGAACCGGGGATGCCGGCCAGGAACTCGATGCCCGCCAGCTCGTGGTCCACGACGGTCCGGCGGACCACCTCGGACCAGGTCTCGCCGGCCGCGACCTCCAGCGCGGTGCCGTCCAGGGCGAAGCCCTCGGTGGCGATCCGCAGCACGGTGCCGGGGAAGCCGGCGTCGCCGATCACCAGGTTGGAGCCGCCGCCGAGGACCAGCAGCGGCTCGCCGGCCGCGTCGGCCTCGCGGACGGCGGCGATCACCTCGTCATCGGTGTGGGCGGTCACCAGGCGGCGGGCCGGGCCACCGAGCCGGAGCGTGGTCAGCGGGGCGAGGGGGGCGTCGTTTTCTACCAGCACGCCCACCAGCGTACGGGTGGCGGGGGTGCCTCCCGGCACGCCCGCCGCCCGTACTCCCGCCGCCCGTACGCCGCTCGCCCGTACGCCGGTCGCCCGGGGCCGGCGCCTCAGACCCCCGCGGGCACGGCCGGCTTCCCGGCCCGCTCCTCCCGCACCCCCGCGGCCGCCGCCGCGCGCCGCCGGGGGATGAACACCGCGGCGAGCGCGCCGAGCCCGACGGCGGCCCCGCCGACGTACAGCGCGGGCACCAGCCCGTCCGTGAAGGCCTGCGTCGACTGGTAGCCGCCCCGCGCCGAGAACACCGCGGCGAGCACGGCGACCCCGAGCGCCCCGCCGACCTCGCGCAGCGCGTTGTTGGCGCCGGAGGCGATCCCCTGCTCCTGCGGCCGGACGCTGGCCATCACCAGCTGGGCGGTCGGGCCGAAGTACAGCGACATGCCGATCCCGCAGATCACGATGGCCGGGATCTGGGCGGGGTAGTCGAGGCCGGTGCTCCCGTCCGCGACCAGGCCGAACAGCACCAGGCCCACGGCCTGCAAGGCCAGCCCGGCGACCACGATCGGGCGGCCGCCGATCCGGTCGGAGACGATGCCCGCGACCGGGGAGACCAGCAGCGGCATCGCCGTCCACGGCAGCATCCGGATGCCCGACTCCTGCGGGCTGAAGCCGCCGACACCCTGGAGGTACTGGCTGATCAGGAAGATCGAGCCGAACATCCCCAGGTACATCAGCAGGCTGGCCGCGTTGACGGCGGAGAAGGCCCGGCTGCGGAACAGCCGCATCGGCAGCATCGGATGGGCGGCCACCCGCTGCTCGTACCAGACGAAGGCGGTCAGCAGCAGGACGCCGGCGACCAGGGCGCCGAGGACCAGCGGGCTGGTCCAGCCGTCCGGGTTGCCGCGGATCAGGCCGAGGACGACCCCGAACATCCCCAGGCTGACCAGCAGGGTCCCGGGCACGTCCAGGGCCCGGCCCGCGCCCCGGCTCTCGCCGAGCCGCAGGTAGGCCAGCGGCAGCAGGACGAGGCCGACCGGGACGTTCACCCAGAAGATCCACTGCCAGGAGAAGTGCTCGGTCAGCGAGCCGCCGATCAGCGGCCCGGCGGCGACGGCGAGGCCGCTGACGCCCGACCAGATGCCGAAGGCCATCCCCCGCCTGGCCGCGGGCACGGCGGTGGTGAGCAGGGTCAGGGTGAGCGGCATCATCACCGCGGCCCCGACGCCCTGGACGGCCCGGGCGGCGATCAGGTCGCCGATGCCCGGGGACATCGCCGCCGCGGCGGAGCCTGCGGTGAAGACCGTCAGGCCGACCAGGAAGATCCGTCGGCGGCCGAAGCGGTCGCCGAGCGCGGCGCCGAACATCAGCAGCACGGCGAAGCTCAGGGTGTAGGCGCTGACCGTCCATTCGAGGTCGGACAGCCCGCCGCCGAGTTCCTCGCGGATCGACGGCAGTGCGGTGGTGACCACCAGGTTGTCCAGGGCGGCCATGAAGCCGGCCGCGCTGACGATCACCAGCGTCCAGATCGCGGTTCTGCCCATGGTCGGTTTCTCCGTCATGACGTCCCCCAGTTTCCTCTAGGTAGTTATTGCTCAATAACTTTCGTGGGCCGAAAAAAGGCCGCACGGACACCGCCGCGCGGCCCGGCTACTCGGGCTCCTCGCACCCGTCGAAGCCGCTCCACATCCGGTGGTCCGGCGGATAGCCCAGCGCCACCATGGTGTTGATCAGCATCCCGTACGCGAAGAACTGCGTGGCGTCCCTCATGCCCCCGCCGATCCGGATCCTGACCCGGTCGAACAGGCTCTCCCACAGCCGCCGGGCGGTCTCCCCGACCTCCTCCTCGCCGGCCGCCCGGGCCGCGAAGACCGAGACGTAGAGCTGCATCTGCATCATGAGCTGGTCACGGTCCTCGACCAGGCTCATGTACGCGGCGGACATCGCGTCGGCGGCCTCCTCGCCGGACAGCCCGGCCGAGGCCTCGTCGAACACCCGCCAGGTCTCCTCGACGCAGCGCTCGGCAGCCGCGGCGAAGATCGCCTGCTTGCCCGGGAACAGCCGGAACAGGTACGGCTGCGAGACGCCCACCCGGCGGGCGATCGCCTCGGTGGAGGTGCCGTGGTACCCACCCCGGGCGAACTCGATCAGGGCGGCCCGGACGACGCTCTCGCGCCGCTCCTCCGCGCTCATCCGGATGCTCGACTTCGCCATGAGTTCCAAGTTAGTGGCCAATCACTATCAAGGCAAGGCCCGCGACCGCGGCCGGAGATCCCGTGAGTACGGGGCTCCGGCCGCGACCGCCGTCGCGAGGGGGCGGCTCAGCCGAGCCGGACCACGGCCCGGGACATCCCGAGCACCTTCTGACCGCCCGCGGTGGCCAGCAGGTCGACCTGCACCCTGCGGTCGTCCAGCTTCTTGGCGACCTTGGCCGAGACCTCGACCACCGCGCCGACCCCGTCGTTCGGCACCGGCACCGGGCGGGTGAAGCGCACGCCGTACTCGACCACCGCGGCCGGGTCGCCGACCCAGTCGGTGACCACCCGGATCGCCTCGGCCATGGTGAACATGCCGTGCGCGATGACGTCCGGCAGGCCGACCTCCAGGGCGAACCTCTCGTTCCAGTGGATCGGGTTGAAATCGCCCGAGGCGCCCGCGTACCGCACCAGCGTGTCGCGGGTCACCGGGAAGGACTGCGCCGGCAGCTCGGTGCCGACCTCGACCTCGTCGTAGCCGATCGCCATCGCGCTCACTCCCCCGCCTCGTCGGCGGCCCGGGCCACCAGGGTCATGACCGACGTCACAACGTGCTCGCCGGTCGCGTCCGTCACCTCGCCGCGCACGGTGAGCACGTCGTTGCCCGCCAGCGACTTGATGTTGTCGATGGTCACCGCGACCGACAGCCGGTCACCGGCCCGCACCGGGCGGGTGTAGGCGAACTTCTGGTCGCCGTGCACCACCCGGCTGAAGTCCAGGCCCAGCTCCGGGTCCTCGACCACCTGGCCGGCCGCGCGGTAGGTGATCACGAACGGGAAGGTCGGCGGGGCGATCACGTCGGGGTGGCCCAGCGCCTTCGCCGCCTCCGGGTCGGTGTACGCCGGGTTGGCGTCGCCGACCGCGGTCGCGAACTCGCGGATCTTCTCCCGGCCGACCTCGTACGGCTCGGTGGGCGGGTAACTACGCCCGATGAAGGAGGGGTCGAGCGCCATGGCAGCTCCTCGGAACGCGGGTGGATACGAAAAAACTCCGGGCCGCACCCCCTGTGAGGGATGCGGCCCGGAGTAGAAGACCTGATTTCACACAGGCCCGTCGCCCTACTTCAGGGTCAGCGGGTCTCGCGGTGCGCGGTGTGCGAGTTGCAGCGGGGGCAGTGCTTCTTCATCTCAAGACGGTCCGGGTCATTACGCCGGTTCTTCTTGGTGATGTAGTTCCGCTCCTTGCACTCCACGCAGGCCAGCGTGATCTTCGGGCGGACGTCGGTGGCAGCCACGGGAGTGCCTTCCTTGGACAACGAATAAGAACACAACAAGAGTAGCCGACCGGGAGTGCGATCTCCCGACCGACTACGCGGGGTAGCGGTGACCGGACTTGAACCGGTGACACAGCGATTATGAGCCGCTTGCTCTACCAACTGAGCTACACCGCCACAGTGATCCACAGCACAGCCGAGGCTGACTGCTTCTCACCGAGCCCCCATGCGGAATCGAACCGCAGACCTTCTCCTTACCATGGAGACGCTCTACCGACTGAGCTATAGGGGCGAACGAGGAAGAGATTACACGTTTCGCGCCCGGAGGTGAAATCCGTATCCCGCGGCGAAGACCGCAGGTGGGTGAGGGGTACGGGCGGACGATCCAAGGCCGGGCGTTCGATCGGGCCGCGAGCGCCGCGGCCCGACCCGATACGACTATTGCCCGCCTCCCGGCGCCCCGCCCCCCGGGCCCATAGGCTCGACGCTCATTGATCGGGAGGACCGCCCGGCGGTACGGGCCAGCGGCCCGGGGCCGACCGCACGGGCCGACGCGAGAAGGAGCCGGCGATGGACAGCGCAGCCGCCGACGGGCCGCACTCCGGACCCGGCCCGGCGGCCAACCCGCTCGGGCACGGCCCGGTCCTGCTCCTCACCGGCGCCCGGCTGGCCGACGGGCGGGTGGTGGACGTCCGGATCAGCGGCGACCGGATCCAGGCGGTCGGCACCGTCGGCAGCCTCGGCCCACTGCCCGCCCTGCCCGGCGCGCCCACCGTCACCACCGGCGCCCGGATCGACCTGCGCGGCTACCTGCTGCTCCCGGCCCCCGCCGAGGCGCACGCCCACTACGACACCGCGTTCTCCGCCGCGCTGGCCGCCCCGCCGCCGGACACCCCGGCCGACCTCACCCGTCGGGTCACCGAGGCCGCGCTGACCTCGCTCGGCTACGGCGCCACCGCCCAGCGCACCCACGTCCGGATCGGCGACGTGCACGGACTGCGCCGGCTGGAGGCGGTGCTCACCGCCCGGCAGGCGCTGCGCGGGCTGGCCGAGCTCCAGGCGGTGGCGATGCCCCGGCTGCTCACCGGGCGGGCCGGCGCGGACGGCCGGGCGCAGCTGCGCGAGGCGCTCAAGCTGGGCGCCACCGCGGCCGGCGGCTGCCCGGACCTGGATCCGGACCCGGCCGGGTACGTGCAGCTGCTGCTGGAGGCCGCCCGGGAGGCGGACTGTCCGGTGGACCTGCACACCGGCGCCGCCGACGCCGCCCAACTCGCCCGGATGGCGGGCGCGTTGGCGCCGCTACGGCCGCGGGTGACGCTCGGCCCGTGCGGGGCGCTGGCCCGGGGCGGGTCGACGGTGCTGGCGACCAGCGGGATCCGGGTCGTCTGCCTGCCGCAGAACGGCGGCTGCACCGGAATGGAAGGCCGGACGACGGGCCTGCGGCCGGGCCTGGTAAGGGAGTTGGCCGCCGCCAGGGTGCCGCTGGCGGCGGGCAGCGGGGCGCTGCGCGACCCGTCCAACCCGGTCGGCCGGGCGGATCCGCTGGAGTCGGCGTACCTGCTGTCGGCCGGTGGGGAGCTGGACCCGGCGGCGGCGTACGACGCGGTGGCGAACCAGGCCCGGGCGGCGCTCGGGCTGGCCCCGGTCCGGGTGGACGCCGGGTTCCCGGCGGAGCTGCTGGCGGTGCGCGGGGACAGCCTGGCCGGGGCGCTCGCGGGCGGGCACAGCCGGCTGGTGGTGCACAGCGGCCGGGTGGTCAGCCGGACCAGCGCGGTCCGGGAGTTCGCGGACACGGTGGCGCTGGCGCTGCCCCGGCAGTCCGGGGCCGCGGACGGCTGATCCGGGGGACGGACCCGGCCCCGACGACAGATGGGGGCGGGCGGGGGGGTGGGGCCGCCCCGCCCCCCCCACGGGGGCCGGCCGGGTCGGGCGGCGGGGGCGGCGCCGGGCCCCCCCCCCCCGGCGCGGGGCCCCTCCGCCCGGCGCGGGCCCCGCCCCCCCCCCCCGCGGCCGGGGGGGGCCGCGCGCCGCCCCCCCCCCGCCCCTCCCCCACCTGCTGGCCGTCCTGGGACGGCTGCCGGAGCGGACCCGGGCCTCCCCCACACGGAGCCGGGCCGCTCGTTCGACACCGACACTACGCCCGCGGAACACCGCCCCCGGGCGGTCTTGACGCCCTCCTGTCGTCCACCGGAGCGCTCTTGACGGCTCGTTGACGAGGGCGCGCCGACGCTCGCCCGCCGGTCCGTCACGGCACGTACCGGTACCCGATCCCCGGCTCGGTGATCAGGTGCCGCGGCCGGGCCGGATCGCGCTCCAGCTTGCGGCGCAGCCCGGCGAAGTAGACCCGCAGGTAGTTGCCGCGCCCCTCCTGGGCCGGGCCCCACACCTCGCGCAGAATCTGCCGCCCGGGCACCAGCCGCCCGGGGTTGGCGAGCAGCAGGGCGAGGATGCGCCACTCGGTCGGGGTGAGCCGGACCGGACCGTTCGGGCCGTTCACCGCGGTGGCCGCGAGGTCCACGGTGTGGTCGCCGATCACCGGCCGGCCCGACGGCACGCCGCCCGGCGGCCGGCGCAGCACGGCGCGCAGCCGGGCCAGCAGTTCCTCCATCAGGAAGGGCTTGGTGAGGTAGTCGTCGGCGCCCGCGTCCAGGGCGCCCACCTTGTCGGCGGCGTCCGTCCGGCCGGAGAGCACGATGATCGGCATCGCGCTGCGGGTGCGCAGGCCGCGCAGCACGTCCATCCCGTCGAGGTCGGGCAGGCCGAGGTCGAGCAGGACGGCGTCCGGGGCGCTGTGCGCGGCACGGTCGAGCGCCTCGCCGCCGCTGGCGGCTGTGCGGACGGCGTACTGCCGGGCGCTGAGGTTGATCCGCAGGGTGCGCAGGAGGGCCGGCTCGTCGTCGACGACCAGGATCTCACTCATGTCGCGATTCCTCCCCGGGGTGTCCGGGCTCGGTGGCGGCGGGGTCTGAGGTGGCGGGGGCTGTGGCGGCGGGCCCGGTGGTGGCGGCGGGCAGAGTGAGCAGCATGGTGGTGCCTCCACCCGGGGTGTCCTCGACCTCCAGGCTGCCGCCCATCGCCTCGGCGAGGCCCCGGGAGAGGGCGAGGCCGAGGCCGACGCCGGTGGTGTTGTCGGTGTCGCCGAGGCGCTGGAAGGGCAGGAAGACCCGGTCGCGGTCCTCGGGGGCGATGCCGGGGCCGCGGTCGATCACCCGGATCTCGACCTGGTCGGCGTGGTGGCTGGCGGTGACCAGGACGGGCGCGCCGGGGGCGTTGTACCGCAGCGCGTTGGTGATCACGTTGGCGAGCACCCGCTCCAGCAGCGGCGGGTCGGCGAGCACCGGCGGCGTGGTCTCCAGGTCGAGCGGCTGGACCGGTGCGTACGGGTCGGGGAGGCTGTCCAGCGCCCGGGGCAGGATCTCGTCCAGGTGGGTCTCGGTGAGGTGCAGGGTGAGCGCGCCGGCCTGGAGGCGGCTCATGTCGAGCAGATTGTCGACCAGCCGGGTGAGCTTGACCAGCGACTCGTCGGCGGTGGCGAGGAGTTCGGACTGGTCCTCGGGCGAGAACTCGACGTCGGGGCTGCGCAGCGAGCCGACCGAGGCGCGGGCGGCGGCCAGCGGGGTGCGCAGGTCGTGGCTGACGGCGGCGAGCAGGGCGGTGCGCATCCGGTCGGCGGCCTTGATCGGCTCGACCTCGGCGGCGACGACGGCAAGCCGGTCGCGCTCCAGCGCGGCGGCGACGTGGGCGGCGAAGGCGGTCAGCACCCGCTGGTCGGCGGCGGGCAGCCGGCGGCCGGTGAGCACCAGGACGGCGTCCGGGCCGACCGGGACCTCGGTGGTCTCGTGCGGCCCGTCGCCGTCGCCCCGGTGGTCCCCCGCGCAGTGCGCGAGCGCCTCGCCGTCGACCCGCGAGAGCAGGGCGACGGCCCGCATGCCGAAGGCCGTCCGGGACTTCTCCAGCAGGGCGGGCAGCGCGTCGGCGCCGCGCAGCACGCTGCCCGCCAGGGTGGAGAGGGTCTCGGCCTCGGCGGTGGCGCGGGCGGCCCGGCTGGTGAGCCGGCCGGCGTGGTCGACCACGGTGGAGACGGTGAGCGCGATGGCGGCGAAGACCACCAGGGCGACGATGTTGTTGGTCTCGCCGATGGTCAGACTGTGGATCGGCGGGATGAAGTAGTAGTTCAGCAGCACCGAGGCGACGACCGAGGCCAGCAGGGCCGACACGGCTCCGCCGAGCAGGGCGACGATGACCACGCCGAGCTGGAAGATCAGCGCGTCGGTGGTCAGGTTGATGCTGTGGTGCGCCTGGGAGAGCAGGGCGGTGAGCAGCCAGGGCACCGCCAGTCCGGCCAGGTAGCCGGCGAAGGTGCGGCGCCGGGAGTGGCGGCGGCCGAGCGAGGGCAGCCGGCCGCGGCCGGTGAACTCGTGGGTGACCATGTGGACGTCGATGTCCTCGGAGGCGTCCACGGTGGTCTGCCCGGTGCCGGGACCGGTGAGGAAGCGGTTGATCCGGCCGCGGCGGCTGGTGCCGAGCACCAGCTGGGTGGCGTGGTGGGCGCGGGCGAAGGTGAGCAGCGCGGTGGGGACGTCGTCGCCGACCACCACGTGGTAGCTGCCGCCGAGGGCCTCCGCCAGCTGCCGCTGCTGGGCGAGCGCGCCGGAGGAGGCGCCGGCCAGGCCGTCGCTGCGGGAGACGTGGACGGCCAGCAGCTCGCCGCCGGCCGTGCGGTCGGCGATCCGGGCGGCGCGGCGGATCAGGGTCTCGCCCTCGGGGCCGCCGGTGAGGGCGACCACGACCCGTTCGCGGGTCTCCCAGACCCGGTCGATGTTGTGGCTGGCCCGGTAGTCGCGCAGGCCCTCGTCCACCCGCCCGGCCACCCAGAGCAGGGCGAGTTCGCGCAGGGCGGTGAGGTTGCCGACCCGGAAGTAGTTCGAGAGCGCGGCGTCCACCTTCTCCGCCCGGTAGACGTTGCCGTGGGCCATCCGGCGGCGCAGCGCCTGCGGGGCCATGTCGACGAGTTCGATCTGGTCGGCCCGGCGGACCACCTCGTCCGGGACGGTCTCGCGCTGCGGGATGCCGGTGATCTTCCGGACGACGTCGTTCAGCGATTCCAGGTGCTGGATGTTGACGGTGGTGATGACGTCGATCCCGGCGGCCAGGATCTCCTCGACGTCCTGCCACCGCTTGGCGTGCCGGCCGCCGGGGACGTTGGTGTGCGCCAGCTCGTCCACCAGCACGACGGACGGGCGGCGGGCGAGCACGCCGTCGAGGTCCATCTCGTCGAACCCGGCGTCCCGGTAGGCGCGCCGGACCCGCGGCAGGACCTCCAGGCCGGCCAGCATGGCCTCGGTGTGGCGTCTGCCGTGGCACTCGATGTACCCGACCACGACGTCGGCCCCGCGCTGCTGTCTGCGCCGGGCCTCGTCCAGCATCCGATAGGTCTTGCCGACCCCCGGCGCGGAGCCGAGGTACACCCTCAGGCGGCCGCCGCGGTTGCCGGTGCCGGGGGTGAGGTCGCGGGCCATGGGCACTGCTCTTTCCC
>NZ_JBSHBN010000115.1:18264-30436 GCF_053612025.1 Kitasatospora sp. NPDC054768 | reverse complement strand
CCGTCATGGCAACGGCGGCCGCCCGGGGCTCGGGGCGGGAACGGGTCAGCGTCGCAGGGTGGTGACGGTGAGGCCCGGGGCGGAGCGGATCTCGGCCTCGGTGAAGCGCTCCGTCACCCACTGCTTGCGGGCGTAGGCGCGGGTCTGGTCGGTGAAGTGGGAGGACGTCGGGTCGGCGGACTCGCCGTAGGTGAGCAGCGTCCGGGTGCGCGGGCCCCGGTCGGTCAGCTCGGTCGCCATCACGAAGGTGGCGCCGTGCGGGACGCTGCGGACGTCCGTCGGGTAGGTGCCGCCGCCGGCGCCCGAGTCCGGTCCGGCCGTGACGACGTTGAAGCAGCCCAGCTGGTGGGAGCAGCCGTGCAGCGGGATGCCCGCCCAGCGCTGGACGCGGCCGATCGGGGCGTCCACCGGGAGGCCGCGGCTCGCCAGGTCCTTCACCGCGTCGGCCAGCGCACGCTGGGCGACGGGGTTGGCGGCGTCGATGCCGCGCGGGGTGGTCAGCGGCCGGGCCGGGTCGGCCGGGACCGTCTGCCAGGCGGTCGTGCCGGTCTTCGCCAGCGCGTCCCGGTACGCCTGCCAGAGCACGGTGCCCCGGCTGTCGGCGTCGGCCCTCGTGTCCCAGGCCGCGAGCGCGCCGCACGCCGGGCGCACGTCCACCCGGGTGCCGTCGGACGCGGCGATCTCCGGGTGGGCGCGGCACAGGGCCACGGCGTCGTCGCGGTCGAGTTCGGCGCTCTGCACCCGGTTGCCGAACATCGTCGCCTGGAGCGAGCCGAGGGTGAATCCGGGGGCGCCGAGGCCGTCGGTGCCGGCCCTGCGGTCGGCGATCATCCGCAGGCTGAGCTGGGTGCGCAGCATCCGCTCGGAGGCGCCCCGGTAGACGGTGGGCAGGCCGGTGATCGGCGCGTCCGCGTTGGTCAGGTACGGGCCGTTGTTGGCGTTGGCGACGTAGTCGGTGCGGGTCAGTGCCGGGTGGTTGGCGGGGCCGAAGACGCCGGGCACGAGCGCGTCCGGGTCGCGGCCCGGGTCGCAGGCGGTGGTCGAACCGTCCAGTACCGGCCCGATGGCGGTGACCGCGGCCAGGCAGCGGCCGAGCTGCTCGTCGGGGAGGTGGGGGACGGCGGAGGCGTCGGTGAACCAGGTGGTGCCGCTGGAGTCGACGGCCGTGGTGTACACCCAGGGGAGGCCCTGGTAGGTGCGCTGGGCCTGGCGCAGCTGGTCGAGGTTCTGGGCCCGGCCGACCGCCAGCCACTGGTTCAGGGAGCGGAGGTTCTCGGCGTTGGCGTCGCCGAGGGTGTAGGCGTACTGCCCGGTCCAGCCCTCGGAGAGGACGTAGCCGAGGCGGGAGCGGTAGACGGTCCGGTCGACGGTGGAGAGCGTCCCGTCGGCGGCCCGGACGGTGATCCTGACGGCCTCCTGGGCCATCCGTTCGACCTTGCCGTCCACCAGGTACGCGGTCGGGTCGCCGGGCACCAGCGTGAGCCGGTGGAGGGTGTAGTGGTCCGCGTAGCTGGTGGTGTGGCTCCAGGCGAGGCCGCGGGTGTGGCCGATCTGGAGGAACGGGATGCCGTACAGTCCGGCGCCGGCGACGTCCAGGACGCCGGGGATGGTCAGCTGGGCCTGGTAGAAGCGCTGCGAACCGGCCCACTGGAGGTGGGGGTTGGCCAGCAGCAGGCCGTTGCCGTTGCGGCTGGCGTCGCGCCCGATCGCCCAGGCGTTGCTGCCGAGTTCGGGGTTGTCGGCGGAGCGGCCCGGAGCGGCGATCCGGGCCGGGGCCGCCCCGGCTCCGGACGTCCCCTCCGCGGTCGCCCCCGCAGCGCTCGCGCCGGGGGCGAGTCCGGCCCCGGCGCCCGGGACGGCCGTGGCGATCTGCTGCTTGGCGGCGGAGCTGCCCGCTTCGGTGTTGACGTCGTAGAGGATGTTCCACAGATCGTCCGCGGTGATCGGCCCGACCCAGGCCTTCCCCCGGCAGGACGGGTCGGGGAGGCGGTCGGCGCCGGTGTCGCCCAGGTAGCGGTTGTACCCGGCGACGTAGCCGTCCACCAGCTGCCGCGCCTCGTCGGTCGGGCCGAGCGGCGCGGGGGCGGCCAGTAGCCGCCGCACCGTCCCGGTGCCCAGCACGCCCCGCTGGTAGGTGTCGCTCACCAGGTTGGTCACCAGGTCGACGGAGCGGCCGTCCGGACCGAAGTGGCGCGAGCGCTCGCCGCGCACGGTGACCACCTGGTCGGCGAGCTGGCACAGGTTGTCCTGGGCGAAGGCGTACCCGTAGCCGTAGCCGAGGCCGCCGAAGTCGCGGGCGACGACGTGCGGGACGCCGTACTCGGTCCGGCTGATCTTCGCGGTCCAGCCGCCCCGGTCGATGTCCTGGCCGGCCCCGGGGTCGCCGTCCGCGGCCCGCGCCGCGGTGGGCACCAGGGCCGCCAGCAGCGCGGACGTCAGTCCGACCGCCACGGCCGCCGAGGTGAAACGCCTTCGGATCGCGCTGAACTGACGCTCTCTCAAGTCTTCCGTTCCCGTCATGGGCCCCACGCTGACGCCGTGGCGCCCGGCCGGTCATCCCCCCTCGGGACGACCCTTCCTCGGCCACCCGGCTGATCCGTGTACGTCTCGGGTAGGGGACGGTCCTTGCCCGCACCACCTCTACGGTCGGGCGATGCGGTCCGTGGATCATCAGGGTCCGGCGCCCCGGGCCGACCCGGCAACCTCACCCGAACGAGGGCGCGCCGACCGCACCGACCGCGCCGACGGAGAACGGGCACCGCCGAGGGCGCCCTCACGCCCGGAGGAACTCCAGCACCGCCAGCACCCGCCGGTGGGCCTCCTCGGCCGGCGGCAGGTCCAGCTTCATCAGGATGTTGCCGATGTGCTTGCTCACCGCCGCCTCCGAGACCGTCAGCTCCCGGCAGATCGCCGCGTTCGACCGCCCCTGCGCCATCAGCCCCAGCACCTCCCGCTCGCGCGGGGTGAGCCGCTCCAGCGGACTGCGGCGGCGGCGCAGCAGGTGCCGCACCACCTCCGGGTCCACCACCGTGCCCCCGGCGGCCACCGTGCCGACGGCCGCGACGAACTCCTCGATCTGCCCGATCCGGTCCTTCAGCAGGTAGCCGACCCCGCGGCCGTCCCCCGCCTCCAGCAGCCGGGCCGCGTACGAGTGCTGCACGTACTGGCTGAGCACCAGGACGGGTAGCCCGGGGAAGCGTTCGCGCAGCGCGAGCGCCGCCCGGAGCCCCTCGTCGCTCTGGCCCGGCGGCATCCGGACGTCCGTGACCACGAGGTCCGGCCGGTACTCCCCGACCGCCGTCCGCAGCGCCTCGGCGTCCCCGACGGCCGCCACCACCCGGTGCCCGAACCGGGCCAGCAGGCCGACCAGGCCCTCGCGCAGCAGGACGCCGTCCTCGGCCAGCACCACCCGCAGGCCGTCCGCCGTCGGTCCACTCGTCATCACGCCGCTCCTCGGTCGATCGGGGCGCAGGGGATCTCCACCCGCACCAGGGTCGGTCCGCCGGGCGGACTGCTGACGGTCAGTGTGCCGTGCACCACCGCGACCCGGTCGGCCAGCCCGGTCAGTCCGGTGCCGCGCGCCGGGTCGGCGCCGCCGCGGCCGTCGTCCGTCACCTCGATCGTCAACCGGCCGTCCGTGAACCGGCCTTCGACCGTCGCGCCGCTCGCACCACTGTGCTTGGCGAGGTTGGCGAGCGCCTCGATGACGGCGAAGTAGCCCGCCGACTCGACCGGGGCCGGCAGCCGCCCGGGCAGCTCGAAGCGGGTGTCGACGGGGACGGGCGAGCGGTCGGCGGCGTCCGCGCAGGCCTCCGGCAGGCCGTGGTCGGTGAGCACCTGCGGATGAATGCCGTTGATCAACTCCCGCAGTTCGGCGAGGACTTCACTTGCCTCCCGGTGCGCCTCGGCCAGCCGGGCGGCCAACGGCCCGTCCGCCGGCGCGTCCAGCCGGGCCAGCCCGAGCGCCACGGTCAGCGCCACCAGCCGCTGTTGCGCGCCGTCATGCAGATCGCGCTCGATCCGGCGCCGCTCCGCCTCGAAGGCGTCCACCAACCGGGCCCGTGAGCGCACCAGTTCACCGATCCGCTGCTCCTGCCCGCCCGGCGCCAGCACCAGCCGGACCAGCGCCGCCCGGGCCGCCGCCAGGACGGCCAGCGGGTAGGCGAGCAGCGGGAGCAGCAACAGTCCGGCCAGCCCGAGCAGGGCGGCCGTCACCGGCGAGTGCACCACGACCACCTTGAGCACGTTCACCTGCTCGCCGTCCCGCAGGAGCAGCGGCAGCGCCGCGATCAGGTACCCGGGCACGGCGAGGACGCAGCCCGCCACCGCCAGGTCGATCGGCCAGAGCACGAAGGCGGCCAGCAGCGCGAAGCCCAGCTCCCGCCAGGTCGCCTGCTCGCGGTAGCGCAGCCGCAACCAGGCGGCCAGGCCCGGCTGGTGGGGGACGAGGTGCGGGTCCGGCACCCGCCCGCCGTCCAGGAAGCGGACCAGCCGCCGCTCCCAGGCGGCGATCGGCACCCCGGCCAGGACCAGTGCGGCCGCCAGCGGCAACCCGACCAGCACCACCGTCAGGACCCCGGCGACCAGCCCCGACAGCAACAGCCCGAAGCAGAGCAGCAGCCCGCTCAGGCCGGTCGCCAGCAGGTACCCGGCCGCCCGCCAGGGGGCGGCGGAGCGCAGGAACCCGGCCCGGGCCGGCGGCGCCCAGCGGCCCCGCGCACCCGGCCCGGTCGCTCCGTCCGCTCCGTCCGCTCCGACCTGTCCGACCTGTCCGACCTGTCCGGTCGCCGTACTGCCGCTCACCTTGCCCCCTCGGCACGGGAATCCCGTCCGCACACCCTAGGCACCGGGCGGACGCGCCCGCGGTAGAGCCCGGCCTACCTTTTCCCGGGTCCTCCCCCGGCCCCGGGGGCCCGCCACCGGGGGATCCCCCCTACGGGTAGGGCCGCCCCTACCTCCCGGAGTAGGCCCCGGCCCGCTGACCGCCCCCGCCCCCGGCCGGTTCGCTGGACGCCATGAGAATGCTGCGGATCGCCCTGACCTCCCTCACCACACGCCGGCCCTCCCTGCTCGGCGCCTTCCTCGCCCTCGCGCTCGGCGTCGCGATGACCGCCGTGATGCTGCTCGGCCTCGCCGCCGCGCTCGACGCGCCGCCCGGGGGCGGGGAGTTGGTCTCGCTGGTCGCCGCGCTCGGCACCGCCGGCGGGGTGAGCGTGTTCGTCTCGGCGTTCGTCGTCGCCTCCACCTACTCGTACGCGGTCGTCCGGCGCCGACGCGAGTTGGGCCTGCTCCGGCTGGCCGGGGCCACCCGGGCCCAGGTCCGGCGCACGGTGCTCGCCGAGGCGCTGCTGCTCGGCGCGGCCGCGTCCGCCACCGGCTGCCTGCTCGGCCGGCTCGGCGCGCCCGCGCTCCTGCGGTGGCTGTCCGGGGTCGGCATGGCCCCGCCCGGGTTCGCCCCGAGCGGTTCGGCCTGGCCGCTGCACGCCGCGTTCTGGACCGGGCTGCTGGTCGCCCTGGGCGGGGTCGCGGTGGCCGCTCTGCGCGCGGGCCGGGTCGGCCCGCTGGACGCCCTGCGCGCGGCCGACCTCGACACCGGGGTGCTGACCCGCGGCCGGCTGCTGCTCGGCCTCGGTCTGGTCCTCACCGCCGCCGCGCTGGCCGGCACCGCACTCGTCACGGACCCGGCCGACCTGCTGCACCGCAAGACCTACACCACCCGGCCGATGTGGCTGATCTGCGCGGCCGGCCTGCTCTCCCCGCTCCTGGCGCCGCCGCTGGTCCGGGTGCTCGGCCTGCTGCTGCCCGTCCGGCTCACCGGGTACGCGGGCCGGCTGGTGCCCGCCAACGCCGCCGCCGCGTTGCGCCGCACCGGCGCGGTGGCCGCGCCGGTACTGGTGGCGGTGGCGCTGACCGGCTCCTTGAGCGGCGCGCTGGACACGGTGGGCGCCGCCCGGGCCGCCGAGGCCCGTGCCCGGACCGCCGCCGACCTGGTCGTCCGCCCCGCCGGTCCGGCGGCCCCGCTGGTGGCCGCCCTGCGGGCCGTCCCCGGCGTGAGCGCCGTCTCGGCGACCGCGCCCACCCCGCTGGCCCTGGTCGAGCCGGACGGCGTCACCGTCCGCTCCGAGGCCCGCACCGCCGACCCGGCCGGCCTGGCCGCCCTCGCCCGGCTCCCCCTGCTGGCCGGTTCCCCGGCCGGTCTCGACGACGACTCGCTGATCCTGCCCGCCGAGTGGGGCCGGGCGGTCGGCGAGCCGGTCCCGGTGGTCCGGGCCGACGGCAGCCGGACCGTTCTGCGGGCCGTCGCCGTGCTGCGCGACGGCCTGGGCGACAACGGACTGTACGTCACCGCCGCCAACGCCCCGGGCGCCCGGGTGGACCGGATCGAGGTCCGGCTCGCCCCCGGCACGGACGGCCCGGCCGCCCTCGACCGCGCCCGGGCCGCCCTCCGCCCGTACGGGGCGACGGTCCTCGACCGGGCCGGCTGGTTCGCCGCCACCTCGCCCGCGAACGCCCGGATCTCCTGGCTGCGGACCGTCCTGGTGCTCGGCCTCGCGCTCCTCTACACCGCGATCGCGCTCGCCAACACCCTGCTCACCACCACCGGGGACCGCCTCCGCGAACTCGCCCTGCTCCGGCTGGCCGGCGCCACCCGGGGCCAGGTGGTGCGCCTGGTGACCGCCGAGGCGGTGCTGGTGGCGGCGGTCGGCGTGGTGCTGGGCTGCGCCGTGGCCGGCGCCCAACTCGGCGCCATGCACGCCGCGCTGGGCGTCCTCGGCGTGCCGGGGCCGTGGGCGCTGCCGTGGCGGCCGGTCGGGCTGGTGGCGGCCGGGGCGGTGGTCCTCGCCGCCCTGTGCGCCGCCCCGGCCGCCGGCTGGATGCTCCGCCATCGCCCGGTGGCGGCCGCCGCCCGCTGAGCGGCACGCCCGCTCCTTGGGCCGGCGCGGGCCTCCAATCGGCTCAGCCCACCGTGGCCGACGCCGGGGCCGGACGCGCCGGCTCGGCCACGGTGCCGTCGGCCGCCCCGCCCAGCGTCGCCAGCCGCCGCAGGCCGGCCCGGCGCTGGAGCGCGCCGAGACCGACGGTGGCCGCGCCGAGACCGAGCCAGCCGAGCGGCCCCGCCGCCATCACCACGCCGGTCAGCAGCAGCGGCCCCACCGACTTCTGCACCGACTGGGACATCCCGGCGACCCCCAGGTACGAGGCCCGGGCGCCCGGCGGGGCCAGCACCACCGCCAGCTCCCAGGAGCTCACCGAGCGCAGCAGCTCCGCCAGGGTGATCAGGACCGCCGCGCCCAGCAGCGCGACCGAGGCCACGACCGGCCCGGCGCCGGTGGCGAGCACGATCAGCAGACAGCCGCCCAGCACCGTCACCCCGTACCAGCGCAGCGCGGCGGCCGCCCCGAGCGCGCCCTCCGCCCAGGCCGAGACCCGCAGTTGCAGCAGCACCACGAGCACCGTGTTGAGCACCAGGAAGACCGGGACGACGGCGTGCGGCGCGCCGGTGTGGTGGACCAGCCAGAGCGGCAGCCCGACGTTGAGGATCGAGTCGTCCAGGTTCAGCGGGATGTCCAGCAGGACGAACCGCAGGTAGCCGCGGTCGCGCCAGGGGCTCGGCACGGCGGACGGCGTCCCGGCGGGCTCGCCGCCGGGCCGGTCGCCGGGCCGGTCGCCGGCCTTCGCCGCGACCAGGCCGTGCCCGGACGGCTCCCGGGTGCGCCGGACCAGTACGGCGGCCAGCAGGTAGGACAGCCCGTTGGCCGCGATCAGCACCCGGTAGGCGCCCGCGGTCCCCACCGCCAGTCCGATCGCGGCGACGCCCGCGCCGAGCGCGTACCCGGCGTTGGCCACACTGCGGAACAGCGCCTGGTAGGTGGCCCGCCGCTCGCCCGCCACCCGGGTCGCGAACAGCATCTCCAGCGTCTTGGCGGCCCGCTCGGCCAGGCAGATCAGGGCCACCACGGGCAGCAGCGCGGCGAAGTCGTCGACCACCAGGAGCAGTCCCATCGCCCCCAGCCGCAGCAGGTGGCAGCCGATCAGCAGCCACCGCACCGGGAACCGTTCGGCCGCCCGCCCGGCCAGCGGGGACCCGACGATCCCCGCCACCGCCCCCACCCCGAGCAGCAGCCCCAGCCGGCGCGCGTCCATTCCGCACGCATAGGTGAAGTAGAGCACCGAGGCCGCCGCCCACACCCCCGTGCCGGTCCGGTCGACGCACTGCGCCAGCAGCATGATCCGCGCGTCCCGCCCGCCCGGCGGCCGCCGCAGCTGCGCCATCAATCCGTTTCCCCGCATGGCGGTCCCCCGTCGCGTGATCGACATCAATCTCGACATCAAGATACTTCACATCAAGAGACCTTTGGAACCCCAAGGACCACCCGTGGCGACGAGCGGGCAGGCTCCACCCGGCCCGCCTCGACGGACCCGCGCACTCGACCGGCGCCACCGGCGCAGCCCTCGACGCGCGGCGGGCGGTGCGCCACACTCTCCCCAGCAGCACCCGCGCTCCCAACGCACCGGCACGACTCAACGACCACCGCACCACGGAGAGCCGATCGGTGACCACTCGTCAACTGCTGGAGATCCCCTTCTTGTCCGGCCGGACCGGATCCGGCCCGGCCACCTGGGGCCAACGGGCCATCTGGGACGCCGTACGACAGCTGCCGCCGGCCGATGCGCCGCGCTACAACATCGCCACCGCGGCGCCGCTGGACCCGGGGCTGCCGCTGCCGGTCCTGCTGACCGCGCTGGAACAGCTGCTGCACCTGCACGACTCGCTGCACACCCGCCTGCTCCCGGACGAGGCCGGCGACCTCCGCCAGACCGTGGACGGCGAAGGCACCCTGGCCGTCCACCTGCTGACCGCCGGGGAAGGCCAGGACCCGGCCGGGCCGGGCGCCCGGCTGCACGAGGAACTGGCGGCCCAGGCCTTCGACACCGCCGTCCAGTGGCCGCTGCGGATCGGCGCGGTGACGGCGGACGGGCTGGTCCGGCACGTCAGCCTGGTGCTCTCGCACACCGCGGTGGACGGCTCCGGAATGAGCCGGCTGGTCGCCGACCTGGCCGCGCTCTGCCTCGGCGGCTCGCCCGAGGAGCTGGCCGAGCTGCGCCGATCCACCCGACAGCCGCTGGAGGAGGCCGAGTTCCAGACCTCCGACCGGGGCCTGCGGCGCGATGCGGCGGCCCGCAAGCAGTTCGTGCGCAAGCTCCGACTGGGCCCGGACCGGCTCTTCCCGCCGGCCGCCGAGCAGCCCGCCCGGTTCCCGAACGCGGTGCTCCGCTCCCCCGCCCTGCCCCGGGCCGTCGAGCGGGTGGCGGCCAGGCACCGGGTCAGCACGGGCTCGGTGCTGCTCGCCGCGACGGCGGCGATGACCGCCCGGCTCGCCGGCTCGACCGAGGCCGTGCTGAACGTCGTGGTCAACAACCGCTTCCTGCCCGAACTGGCCGACGCGGTGAGCGTGGTCGCGGGCGACGGCCTGTTCCGTCTTCCGGACGCCACGGCCGAGTTCGGCGAGGTGGTGCGCCGGACCCACGCCGCGGCGATCGGCACCTACCGGCACGCGTACTACGACAGGTCGGCCCTGGCCGCCGAGGTCGCGCGACTGACCGCGGAGGGCGTCCGACTCGCGGACCGCTCCTGCGTGTTCAACGACACCCGGGAGCTCCTCCCGGTGGCGGCCGACCCCGGCGAGGACCGGACCACGCTCACCTGGCCGGTGGAGTTCGAACCGCGCCCCGGCCTGACCTACGCCCTGGACGTCCTGCAGTCCGCCGAGGCGCTGAGCCTGGCCATGACGGCGGACCCGTCCCTGCTCCCGCGCGCCGCGATGGAACGATTCCTCTACGGCATCGAGGAGTTGATCCTCACCGAGGCCGCCGAGCGCGCTTGAACCTGACACTGATGTCAGGTTTTACCGTACCGGCATGACCACCACCGCCACCGCGACCCTGCTCACCCCGTACCGCCTCGGCCGGCTCGACCTGCCGAACCGCGTCGTCATGGCCCCGATGACGCGGTACCGGGCCACCGAGGACGGTACGCCCCTGCCCGTCGTCGCCGAGCACTACGCCCAGCGCGCGAGCGCCGGCCTGATCGTCACCGAGGGCATCTGGCCCAGCCGGCAGGGCCAGTCCGGCTGGCGCCTGCCCGGCCTGGAGACGCCCGCGCACGTGGCCGGCTGGCGCGCGGTGACCGAGGCCGTGCACGCCGCCGGCGGCCGGATCGTCGCCCAGCTGATGCACGGCGGACGCCAGGGCCACCCGCTCAACCGGCTGCTCGGCGACGTCCCGGCCGGCCCCTCCGCCGTCCCCGCCCCGGGCCCGGTGCACGTCAAGGACGGCGGCAAGGCCGAGGCCGTCACCCCGCGCGCCATGACCCGCGAGGAGATCCACCGCACCGTCGCCGACCACGTCGGCTCCGCCCGCCTGGCCCTCGACGCCGGCTTCGACGCCGTCGAACTCCACGGCGCCAACTCCTACCTGATCCACCAGTTCCTGGCCGACAACACCAACCTGCGCACCGACGAGTACGGCCCGCGCACCCTCGCCGACCGGCTGCGCTTCCCGATCGAGCTGGTCACCGCCGTCGCCGAGGCCGTCGGCCCCGACCGCCTCGGCCTGCGACTGTCCCCCGGCAACCCGCAGTTCGGCATGCACGAGGCCGACCCCGCGCCGGTCTACCGCGCGCTGCTCGGCGAACTCGACGCCCTCGGCCTGGCCTACCTCCACCTCACCGACAACGACGACTACCCGGCCCTGGCCGACCTGCGACCGCGCTGGTCCGGCCCGCTGATCGGCAACGTCGGCGAGAACCGCGCCGCCACCGACCGCGAGCGCGGCGAGGCGGTGCTCGCCGCCGGCCTGGCCGACCTGGTCTCCTACGGCCGCGCCTTCATCGCCAACCCCGATCTGCCGGAACGGTTCGCCGCGGACGGTCCGCTCGCCCCCGTCGACCCCACCCACCTCTACGGCCAGGAGGCCACCGGCTACACCGACTACCCGCGCCTGCGACCGGCCGCCCGACCGTGAGCCGGATCGTGAGCCGGATCGCGCACCGACCCGCGATCCGGACCGGGTTCCGACCCGGGCTCCGGCCCGCGGACCGGCCGACGGCACCCCCGTCCTGACCGACTGTCAGTGCCACCCGCTATGGTCGGCCCCGAACGATCCCAGCACGAACAGCACCGCAGGGGGCACCATGACCACACCGGGCACCGGCCCGCTCACCACCGCCGACCTCGTGGAGGGCTGGCACCGGGCGGGCGTCCGCGAGGGCATGGCGCTGATCGTGCACTCCTCGCTCTCCAGCCTCGGCCGGGTCGAGGGCGGCGCGGCGGCCGTGGTGGCCAGCCTGCGCGCGGCGGTCGGGCCCGGCGGCACCGTCGCCGCGCCCACCTTCACCTCCGACACGGTCCGTGACCCGGCTCCCGGGCACAGCGGCGCCCCCGGGCCCGAAGTGGCCGAACTCCGGTCCGCCGTACCGCTGTTCCACTCCGAGATGTCCTCCGCCACGGGCGCGGTGGCGGAGGCACTGCGCACCCTGCCGGAGAGCCTGCGCAGCACCCACCCGCAGGTCTCGGTCGCCGCCGTGGGCGCACACGCCCGGGAGGTCACCGCCCGGCGCTCGCTCGGCTTCGCCGTCGGCCGGGAGTCGCCCTTCGGCGCGCTGCACGACCTCGGCGGGTACGTGCTGCTGGTCGGCGTCGGCCACAACCGCAACACCTTCCTGCACTACGCGGAGACCTTCGCGCCCAACCGCCGGCTCAAGCTCCGCCGCTTCCCGATGGCGATCCAGGGCGAGCGGGTCTGGATCGAGGCACCGGACGTGGCGGACGACAACGACACCCACTTCCCGGTCGTGGGGCGGGAGTTCGAGGAGCGGGCGGGCATCCGCGAGGTGCTGGTCGGCGAGGCGGCCTGCCGCCTGGTCCCGGTCCGCGAGCTCATACCCTTCGCCGTCCGCCGCCTCACCGAACTGCTGGCGGCCGACGGCCCCGGAGCGGCATAGGCCGGGCCGACGGTCCCCGCCGTACGCGCGGAACCGCCGGCCCGATCCTCCTGTGCCGCCCTGCCGTCAGTGACGTCCCTCGTGCACCGAGCTGGTCTCCTGGATCTTCTTCCAGGACTTCGGCTCGACCGGGGGCTGCCCCGCGTCCCGGCCGGCGTCCGCGCCCGG
>NZ_JBSHBN010000115.1:0-18167 GCF_053612025.1 Kitasatospora sp. NPDC054768 | reverse complement strand
CGTCGCCAGCGAGGCCGAGGCTGAGGCCGCGGCAGCGGTGCCCGGCGGCACCGGTCCGACGGCGGGCTTGCTCGGGGTGAACAGCCAGGTGTTCAGCAGGTCCCCGAGCTTCTTCCCGGAGACCTTCTCGGCGTAGGCCTGGAACTCCGGAATGGTGGCGTTGCCGTAGCGGCGCTCGGTGGGCCAGCCCTTCAGGATCTGGAAGAACTTCTCGTCCCCGACGGCGTTGCGCAGCGCCTGGATGGCCAGCGCGCCGCGGTAGTACACCGCGAGGGAGAACTGGTTGTCCTCGCCCGGGTCGCCCGGCTTGACGGTCCAGAACGGATCGTCGGCCGGGCGTGAGGCGTAGATGTAGTCGGCCAGTTCCTGTGCGGTGCCCTCGTTCTCGTGCTCGGACCAGAGGAACTGCGCATACTCGGCGAAGCCCTCGTTCAGCCAGATGTCGGACCAGCGGGAGAGCGAGACGCTGTCGCCGTACCACTGGTGGGCCAGCTCGTGCACGACCACCGACGTATTGGTGCCCCTGGCGAACAGCCCGGGGCCGTAGGAGACCCGGGTCTGGGTCTCCAGGGCACCACTGGACGGGGTGTTGGCGACGTAGCCGCCGACGGAGCTGAACGGGTACTCGCCGAAGTAGCCGCTCAGCCAGTCCACCAACTCGCCGGTGCGCTCGATACTCGCCCGCGCCGCGTCGGCGTTGTCACCCAGATCCTTGCTGTACGCGTTGTAGACCGGCAGCCCGCTGGCCGTGGTGTCCCGGGTGACGTCGAACCTGCCGATCGCCAGCGTGGCCAGATAGGTCGCCTGCGGCTTGTTCTCGCGCCAGCTGTACCGGGTCCAGCCCGCCTGGGAGGTGGTGCCGGTCAGCACGCCGTTGCTGATCACCTGGTTGCCGTCCGGCACCAGCACCGAGACGTCGAAGGTCGCCTTGTCGCTCGGGTGATCATTGCTCGGGAACCACCAGCCGGCCGACACGGGCTCGCCGGCCACCACCGCACCGTCCGGGGTGCGGCGCCAGGCGGTGTAGCCACCGTACTTCTCCACGGTGGACGGCACATCCTTGTACCGCACCACCACGGTGGCCTGGGCGCCCTTGGCCAGCGGCCGGGCAGGGGTGATCTCCAGCTCCTGATCGCCGCTGGTGGCGAAGGCCGCGGGCCGCCCGTTGACCCGGACCTCGGAGACCTTCAGCGCGAAGTCGAGGTTGAACCGGGAGAGGTCCTGGGTCGCCGTGGCCAGGATCGTCGTGGTGCCCTCCAGCTCGTCGGTGGCGGGCTGGTACTTCAGCCGGATGTCGTAGTGCGACACGCTGTACCCGCCGTTGCCGAGGGTCGGGTAGTACGGGTCCCCGACCCCGTCCGCGCCGGGTTGGAAGTCGGAAGCGGAAGCGGGAACGGCCAGGAACAGGCTCAGGGCACTGGCGGCGGAGACGATCAGCCTCTTGCGCACATGGTCCTCCAGGAATCACCGGAACGACGGGGTCGAATCGATCCTTCTCCCGTCAACCCCTCGCCCACTCCCCGATCGTGAGATCTTCATGAAAAGAAACGCGCCGACATGACGGCTCCGGAGCGGTACCGCGGAGCCGTCACGTCGGCTGGTCCGGCATGTCGTCAGTTATGGGCTTCGTGCACCGAGTTGGTCTCCTGGATCTTCTTCCAGGACTTCGGCTCGACCGGGGGCTGCCCCGCGTCCCGGCCGGCGTCCGCGCCCGGCGCCAGCGAGGCCGAGGCTGAGGCCGCGGCAGCGGTGCCCGGCGGCACCGGTCCGACGGCGGGCTTGCTCGGGGTGAACAGCCAGGTGTTCAGCAGGTCGCCGAGCTTCTTCCCGGAGACCTTCTCGGCGTAGGCCAGGAACTCCGGAATGGTGGCGTTGCCGTAGCGGCGCTCGGTGGGCCAGCCCTTCAGGATCCGGAAGAACTTCTCGTCCCCGACGGCGTTGCGCAGCGCCTGGACGGCCACCGCACCGCGCTCGTAGACCGCACCGGAGAACTGGTCGTCCGGGCCCGGGTCGCCCGGCTTGATCTTCCAGAACGGGTCGTCGGCCGGGTGCGAGGCGTAGACGTAGTCGGCCAGTTCCTGCGCGGTGCCCTCGTTCTCGTGCTCCGACCAGAGGAACTGCGCGTACCGGGCGAAGCCCTCGTTCAGCCAGATGTCGCTCCAGCGGGAGAGCGAGACGCTGTCGCCGTACCACTGGTGGGCCAGCTCGTGCACGACCACGGAGGTGTTGGAGCCCTTGGCGAACTGCCGGGGGCTGTAGAAGATCCGGGTCTGGGTCTCCAGGGCGTAGCCGGTCGGCACATTGGGGACGTAGCCGCCGACGGAGCTGAACGGGTACTCGCCGAAGTAGCCGCTCAGCCAGTCCACCAGCTCGCCGGTGCGCTCGACGCTCGCCCGGGCCGCGTCGGCGTTCTCCCCGAGGTCCTTGCTGTACGCGTTGTAGACCGGCAGCCCGCTGGCCGTGGTGTCCCGGGTGACGTCGAACCTGCCGATCGCCAGCGTGGCCAGGTACGTCGCCTGCGGCTTGTTCTCGCGCCAGCTGTACCGGGTCCAGCCCGCCTGCGAGCTGGTGCCGGTCAGCACGCCGTTGCTGATCGCCTGGGTGCCGTCCGGCACGAGGACCGAGACGTCGTAGGTGGCCTTGTCGGTCGGGTGGTCGTTGCTCGGGAACCACCACCAGGCCGCCTCGGGCTCGTTCGCCGCGATCCCGCCGTCCGGCGTGCGGTGCCAGCTGGTGAAGCCGTACCGCTTCACGGTGGACGGCACGCCCTTGTAGCGCACCACCACGGTGGCCTGGGCGCCCTTGGCGAGCGGCCGGGCGGGGGTGATCTCCAGCTCCTGCTCGCCGCTGGTGGCGAAGGTCGCGGGCCGCCCGTTGACCCGGACCTCGGAGACGTTCAGCGCGAAGTCGAGGTTGAACCGGGAGAGGTTCTGGGTCGCCGTGGCGAGGATCGTCGTGGTGCCCTCCAGTTCGTCGGTGGCGGGCTGGTACTTCAGCCGGATGTCGTAGTGGGAGACGCGGTAGCCGCCGTTTCCGTAGGTCGGGTAGTACGGGTCGCCGACCCCGGCCGCGCCGGGTTGGAAGTCGGAAGCCGAGGCGGGAACGGCCAGGAACAGGCTCAGGGCACTGGCAGCAGAGACGATCAGCCTCTTGCGCACGTGGTCCTCCAGGGATCACCGGAACGATGGGGTTGGATCGATCCTTGTCCCGGGTGCGCCCCGTCCACTCCCAAATTGTGAGATGTTCATGAAAAGAAACCCGCCGACATGACGGCTTCGCAGCGCTGCCGCGAAGCCGTCACACCCTCCCGCGGGCCCCACCCGGCGCCCGCATCCCACCCGTCACCCCCACCCCACCCGCCACTCACGCTCCGAGCGTCACCGGTGCCCGCACCAGCGAGCCGTACTCCGTCCACGAGCCGTCGTAGTTCTTCACGTGCGGGTACCCGAGCAGCTCGGTGAGCGCGAACCAGGTGTGCGCGGAGCGCTCGCCGATCCGGCAGTACGCGATCACCTCGCGCTCCGCTTCCACGCCCTTCCCCGCGTACAGCTCCCGCAGTTCCTCCGCCGAGCGGAACGACCCGTCGTCGTTGGCCGCCTGCGACCAGGGGACGTTGACCGCGCCCGGGATGTGCCCGGGCACCTGCGCCTGCTCCTGCGGAAGGTGCGGGGGTGCGATCAGCTCGCCCCGGAACTCGGCCGGCGAGCGGACGTCCACCAGCACCGCGTCCGCCCCGGGCTTGGCGAACACCTCCGCCTTGGCCAGGACTTCGTCCCGCAGCGCCCGCAGCTCCGGCCGTTCGGGCCCGCCGATCCGGTAGCCGGTGTGCTGGTAGTCCATCACCTCGGGGGTGAGCTCCCGCCCCTCCAGCTCCCACTTCTTGCGCCCGCCGTCCAGCAGCCGCACCGGCCCGTAGCCGCGCAGCCGCAGCAGCCAGTAGGCGTAGGCGGCGAACCAGTTGTTGTTGCCGCCGTAGAGCACGACGGTGGTGTCGTCCTCGACCCCGGCCGCCCGCAGCAGGTGCTGGACGCCGTCGCGGTCGACGTAGTCCCGGCCGACCTGGCTGTGCAGGTCGGTGGTCCAGTTCCAGCCGACCGCGCCGGGGATGTGGTCCCGGTCGTAGGCCTCGGTGTCCTCGTCCACCTCGACGACCCGGATCGTCCCGTCGTCCAGGTGGTGGGCCAGCCATTCGGTGCGGACCAACGTCTCGGGGTGCGCGTAGCCGTTGCCGGTCATCCCAGGCCCTCCTTCGCTCTGCCCAGGTTGCTGCGCCCGACGGGGCACGGTGGGCCGCACGAGGACGGCAGGGCGTACGGGCACGGCAAGGCGCCGGCGACCGGGCCGGACAGTTCGAACCTACGCCGCCCGTGCGGCCCCGGCCACCCGGCCGGGAGATCCGTCCGGTCACCCCCGCCCGGGAAGCCCGCCCGTGCGCCGTCAGCCCTGCGCCGCGCCGTCGAGCCGCGCCACGCAGTACAGGTTCAGCACGTCCCCCTCGACCCGCTTCGCCTCGACCGAGCGGAACCCGGCCACCGCCGGCATCCGCCGGGCCGTCTGCTCGCCCCAGACCGTCCCGAGGCCCTCCCCGCCCTCACCGAGCGAGATCGTCATGCAGTGGAAGGTCGAGAAGGTGTAGAGCGCGGGCGCCAGCGGCACGATCGCGTCCACCCGAACGGCCCCACGGCACAGGCGGTGGGGCCGTTCGGCGGATGGTCCGGCGGCTCCCGACGCGGCGCCGGACCGTTCGGATCAGCGGTGACGGTCCGCTCAGGAGAAGACGACGGAGCGCAGCTTCAGCCGGTCGCCGAGCTTCTTGCCGGGGTTCATGACGTAGAACACGTCACCCGCGCAGCCGGAGTCCAGGAAGACCGTGGCCGTGGAGCGGGTGAGGTTCTCCGGCGCGAAGCCCGGAGCGTCCTCGGTCGTCCACGGCAGGTCGATGCACTCGCCGCTCCGCGGGTCGGCGAGGCCGGTGAGGACCCCGGGGCCGACCTTGTAGAGGAAATCGCCCTCCGCGGCGTTGGCGGAGAAGGGAACGGCGAGGACGAGGGCGACGGCGCTGGCGGCGGCGAGCACGGCGTTGCGGAGACGCATGGGTGAGGGCCTTTCAGGTGGTACCCGGCGGTACCCGGATTCATCGGTGCGAGATCACCCTAGAGGCCCAAAATCCGCAAAAACGGTTCTTCTAATCCACCTATTCGAGTGGTTTAAAGGTTGAAACCGCTACCCGTCACCCTGCGGAGGTCCACCGGAAACCCCCGTCAGTTCGGCGGAGCGGTGAAGTAGTACCCCGAGTCGACGAGCACCGGCAGGTACGCCTTCAGCGCCGCCACCGTCTGCGAGCGGTCCCCGCCGCCGTCGTGGTTGAGCACGATCGACCCGGGCCGGACGTTCTTGAGGATCCGGTCGATGATCGCCGAGGTGCCGGGCCGGGCCCAGTCCCTCGGGTCCACCGACCAGGCCATGTTCCGCATCCCGAGGTCGGCGGCCACCTTGAGCGAGGCCGCGGACCAGTCCCCGCCCGGCGCGCGGAACCAGGTGGGCTGCCGGCCGGTGGTGCGGTGCAGCAGGTCGGAGGTGCGCTCCAGCTCGTCCCGCACCTTGGCCTCGGACAGGTGCCGCAGGTCCGGGTGGGTCCAGGTGTGGTTGGCGATGTGGTGGCCGCGGTCCGCGATCTCCCGCACCAGGGCGGGGTGCTCGACCGCGTTCTCGCCGATCAGGAAGAACGTCGCCCTGATCCCGTACTGCTCCAACAGCGTCAGCACGGTCGGCGTGTGGCGGGGGTCCGGGCCGTCGTCGATGGTGAGCGCCACCACCCGCCGCTCCGGGTCCAGGTCGTACACCGGCTTGGCCTCCGCCTCGGTGAGCACCCGGCGTACGGGCGCCGCACTCGGCGCGGCGGACGGCGGCGCCGACGAGGACGCCGCGGACGGCGTGCCCCCCGGGGTCACCGACGGCGCGGCGGCCGCGGCCGGTGCGGCACCCGGCCCTCCCGGCGCCCCCTCGGGCCCCACCGGGGCGGACGGGGCGGCGGCGCCGCCCGCCCCGTCCGCGGCTCCGCCCTCCCCGCCGCCCACGTAGCTCCGACATCCGGCAGCCGTGCCCAGGAGGGACATTCCCGCCGCAACCAGTAGCAATCTGCGCGAAGTAATCTGACGATCTGACAGCATTGTGGATGCATGCCCCGGCCGTCGCCGCCCCTCCCGGGGGCAACTCCGACGGCCCCGATCACCACTCCGACGGCCCAGGGCCATCGGCCGTCCACCCCGCCCCCGAAGATCTTCCACGGATCTTCCCCGACCGGACGCTCCACCTCCTGTCCGGACCGCTACGCTGTGCCTTCCCCAGTGTGATGATCTGCCATCAGAGGACGTGGCCATGACGACAAGTCAGGACTCCCCCCGCCCGGGCCCGCAGGACGACGACTCCCCCGAGCTCAGCCAGTGGGAACGTTTCGGCGTCGACACCACCGCCCCGCACTCTGCGCGCGTGTACGACTACTGGCTGGGCGGGAAGACCAACTTCCCGCCGGACCGCGCCATGGGGCAGGCCATCGAGCAGGCCGTTCCCAGCGTCAAGGCGATGGCCAAGGCCAACCGGGCGTTCCAGGGCCGGGCCGTGCGCTACCTGGCCCGGGAGCACGGCATCCGCCAGTTCCTCGACCTCGGCACCGGCATCCCGACCTCGCCGAACACCCACGAGATCGCCGAGGCGGTCAGCCCCGGGACCCGGGTGGTCTACGTCGACAACGACCCGATCGTGCTCGCCCACGCCCGCGCGCTGATGGTCTCCAGCCCGGCCAGCCGCACCACCTACATCCACGCCGACCTGCGCAAGCCCGAGGAGCTGTTCGCCGACCCGGCGCTCACCGCCACCCTCGACCTCACCCAGCCGGTCGGCCTGCTGATGATCGCCGTCCTGATGCTGATCGCCGACGAGGACGACCCGTGGGGCCGGGTGGCCGCGCTGCGCGACGCCCTTCCGGCCGGCAGCTGCATCGCCCTGACCACCCCGACCCCGGACTTCGACCCGGAGGCCGTCGGCAAGGTCGCCGAAGCCGCCCGGGCCGGCGGGATGACCCTGGTGCCGCGCGGCTACGACGACGTGGTCCGCTTCTTCGACGGCTGGGATCTGGTCGAGCCGGGCGTCGCCCCGGTGCTGGCCTGGCGCCCGGACGGCGAGCCCCCGGCCGACCCGAAGGCCGCGTACTACTGGGGCGGCGTCGCCATCAAGCGCTGACCGACGAACGCCGGGTGGGACGGCCGCGAACCGTCCCACCCACCGCGGCCGTCACTTCAGCAGCCGCGACAGCCGCCGGTCCGCCAGCGGCTTGCCCCCGGTCTGGCAGGTCGGGCAGTACTGGAACGAGGAGTCCGCGAAGGACACCTCACGAATCGTGTCCCCGCAGACCGGGCAGGGCTGACCGGTCCGGCCGTGCACCCGCAGCCCGAGCTTCTTCTCCGCCTTCAGCTCCCCCGCCGCCAGCCCGCGCGAACGCTCCACCGCCTCGCGCAGCGTGCCGCCCAGCGCCTCGTACAGCCGGGCCACCTCGTCCTCCGTCAGGCTCCCGGCGAGCTTGTACGGCGACATCCGGGCCGCGTGCAGCACCTCGTCCGAGTAGGCGTTGCCCACCCCCGCCAGCACACCCTGGTCCCGCAGCACACCCTTGAGCCGCCGCCGCTCGCCGTGCAGCAGCACCGCGAAGTCCGCCAGGGTGAACGCCGGGTCCAGCGGGTCCGGCCCGAGCCGGGCCACCCCCGGCACCTCCGCCGGATCCCGCACCACGTACACCGCCAGCCCCTTCTTCGACCCCGCCTCGGTGAGGTCGAACCCGTCCCCGGCCTCACCCGCCAGCCGCACCCGCAACGCCAACGGGTTGCGCGGCCCCGGCCGCGGCGGCTCGACGGGCAGGCCCTCCTTCCACCGCAGCCAACCGGCCCGGGCCAGGTGAACCACCAGGTGCAGCCCCTCGGCCTCGACGTCCAGGAACTTCCCGCGCCTGCCCACCGCCCCGACCGTCCGCCCCTCCAACGCCGTCACCGGCGGGTCGTACGTCTTCAGCGCACTGATCGCCACCGGCTGCACCCGAGCGATCACCCGCCCGATCAACCGCTCGGACAAAAAGACACTCAACGCCTCGACCTCGGGCAGCTCCGGCATGCGCCCAGTCTCCCCCACCCCACCACCCCCCGCGCGCCCGAGAGCGCCCCCCTCCCGCCCCCCTTTGCCCACCCCCACCCCAAGGCGCACGCTGGACCCAGGGAGGTGCCGCGCACAATGAGCACCCTTGAGGAACAGATCGACATCGCCGCCCCCGTCCTCGCCGCCTGGGAGCAACTGCACCGGGTGCACGAGTACCCCCGGTTCGTCGACGGCGTCAGCAGCGCCCAGCCGCACGGCCGGAACCTCGCGCACCTCGGGGTGGAGGTCGACGGCGCGCGGCGCTCGGTCGATGCCGAGATCACCGACCGCGGCCGGGGCCGGGTGATGGCCTGGCGGACCCTGGATCCGCTCCCGCTGCGCGGCGCCTTCGCGCTGCTGCCGCTCGATGCCCGGCACACCCGGTTGCAGATCCGGGTGGAGTACGACGCGGAGGCGGTGCGGCGCGAGTTCGGCGGGCCGCGCGGTTTCGCCCAGGCCGGGGCGATCGAGCGGGCGGTGCGGGAGGATCTGGACCATTTCCGGGAGCTGGTCGAGGCGCGGGTGAACGCCGTCGGGGCCGGCCCGGAACCGTCGGACACCCGGGCGCAGGCTCCCGGCCGCCACCCGTAAGCATCGGATAAGCCCAGCTCAGCGCGGGCGGTGAGGCTCTTCACAGCGCACCGTCCGGCAGACCGTTTCGGTTTCAACCTGTGGCAGACTCGGGTGCCATGGACATCGGGCCGGTCACCAGGACGCTCCGCGCGGCGGTCTTCGCCGCGCTGGTCGTGCTGCTCGCCGGGCTCGGCCAGGTGCTGGTCACCGGCCGTACGCTGCCGGTCGGCCCGATGCTGCTGGCCTCGGCCGCCGTCTTCGCGGTGGCCTTCTCGCTGGCCGGCCGCGAGCGCGGCTTCCCGGCGATCGCGGCGGTGTTCCTGCCCCTGGAGCTGGGCGCCGGCGCGCTGTTCGACCTCGCGCAGAGCACGTGTCCCTCGCTGCCGCCCGGCGCCGGGCACGGCCTCCAGCCGCTGCTGTGCGGTGGCGGTTCGCTCGGCGGTTTCCTGCTCGGTCACGGCGTCTCCGCCCGGACCGGTGTGCTGCTGCTCCTGCTGCTGCACACGGTGATCGCGCTGGCCGGCGCCTACTGGCTGCGCCGTGCGGACGCCGCGCTGTGCTGCCTGGCCGGCGCCGTCCGGATGGTGGGCGAGTTCCTGCACCGCCATCTGCCGGCCGCCGCCCGCTGGCTGCGGCTGCTGGCCGCCCCGCTGCCGGCCCGTCCGCCGGCGCGGGTGCCGTTCCCCCGGGCCAGCCGTGCGCTGGTCCCCGCCGAGGACGTCGTCGTCCGCCCGGCCGTCCGGCGCGGTCCGCCGGTGTTCGCCCTGGCCGTCTGAGCCGCGGGCCTCCCCGCCCGCTCAGTCGGCTGTTCTCTCCCCCGCGCAGGCCCCGACCGGCCGCGCCGCCCCGTACGCCCGAGAGCACAGGACGACACCCCATGAGCAACACCCGCAAGACCGCCAAGAAGGCCTCCGCCACCGACCGCATGCGCGTCGCCCGCGCCCAGGCCGAGCGCTCCGAGCGCATCCGCCGCCGGGTGGTGGTCGGCGGCGCCTCGGTCGCCGTCCTCGCCCTCGCGGCGGGCGTGGCCTTCGCCGTCGGCGGCTCCTCCGGCTCCGGTTCGAGCGCCGCGAACGGCCCGCTGGTCGTGCCGGCCAACGCGAGCGGCACCGACGGCACCGTGATCACCTACGGCAAGGCCGACGCCCCGCACACCCTGGACGTCTACGAGGACTTCCGCTGCCCGTTCTGCGAGCAGTTGGAGACCACCACGGGCACGGCGATCCAGCAGCTCGCGGACGACGGCACGTACAAGGTCCAGTACCACCTGGCGACGTTCCTGGACAACAACCTCGGCGGCAAGGGCTCGCGCACCGCGCTGGCCGCGGCCGGCGCCGCGCTGAACGAGGGCGTGGACAAGTTCAAGGCCTTCCACGACGTGCTGTACGCCAACCAGCCGGACGAGCGCAGCGACGCCTTCGGCGACGTCAACCACGTCCTGGACCTGGCCGGCCAGGTGCCCGGCCTGAAGACGGACGCCTTCGTGAAGGCCGTCCAGGACGGCACCTACGCGCCGTGGGCGGCCAAGGTCAACGAGGAGTTCAACAAGAGCGACGTCACCGGCACCCCGACCGTCAAGCTGGACGGCCGGAAGCTGGACGTCCTCTCCAACGGCAAGGCCGTCTCCCCCGAGCAGTTCACCGCGATGGTCAAGCAGGTGACCGGATGACGGCCGGCGCGCCCGACGTGCGGCCCACGTACGGCGCGAGCCGCCCGTTCGCCTGGCTGCTGCTGATCGGCGGCGCCGTCGGCCTGTTCGCCTCGGCGGTCCTCACCCTGGACAAGATCCGGCTGCTGGAGGACCCGTCCTACGTCCCCAACTGCAACATCAACCCGATCATCAGTTGCGGTTCGATCATGCGCAGCGCGCAGGCGGAGGCCTTCGGCTTCCCCAACTCGCTGATCGGGCTGGTCGCCTTCGGGGTGGTCGTCGCGGTCGGTGCCGGGCTGCTCTCGGGGGCGGCGTTCCGGCGCTGGTTCTGGCTCGGCCTGCAGGCCGGGACGGTGTTCGGGGTCGGCTTCGTGACCTGGCTGATGTACCAGGCGCTGTACCGGATCGGTGCGCTCTGCCCGTACTGCATGGTGGTGTGGGCCGCGGTGATCCCGCTGTTCTGGTACACCACGCTGCACAACCTGCGCTCGGGCGTGATCCCGGTGGGCCCGCGGCTGCGGACGGCCGTCCGGGAGGCGGCCCGCTACCACTGGGTCGTCCCGGCCCTCTGGTACGCGGTGATCGCGCTGCTGATCCTCGACCGGTTCTGGTACTACTGGAGCACCCTGATCTGATCCCGTCCGCCGCCCCTTCCCCCGCGGCAGGGGCGGCGGACCGTCTCCCGGTGAGGCCGCCGATGCGCCGCAGGATCGTCCTCTTCGTCTCCCTGTCCGTGGACGGCTACTTCGAGGGCCCGGACCACGACCTCGGCTGGAACCTCGTCGACGACGAGGTGCACACCCACTTCAATCGCGAACTCGCCCGAATGGGTGGTTTCGTCTCCGGCCGGGTGACGCACGAGCTGATGGCCTCCGTCTGGCCCACCGCCGACCAGGACCCGGCCGCCGACGGTCCGACGGCCGAGTTCGCGGGCATCTGGCGCGCGATGCCGAAGACCGTCTTCTCCCGCACCCTCGACCACGCCGACTGGAACACCACCGTCGTCCACGAGGTCACCCCGGAGTCGGTCGCCGCCCTCACCGCCGGCCCCGGCGGCGATCTCTGCCTCAGCGGCGCGAACCTGGCCGAGTCCTTCCTCGCCCTCGACCTGATCGACGAGTTCCGGCTCTACGTCCACCCCGTCGTGCTCGGCCGCGGCACGCTCTTCTTCCGCCCGACCGACCACCCCACCCCGCTCGCCCTGGCCGAGACCCACCGCTTCACCAACGGCGTGACGCTACTGCGCTACGAGCGCGTCGGCCCGTCGCCCCTGGACGGGTGACGGGCCGGCGCGACGGACGGGCGGGTCAGAAGACGTACGCCTCGACCTCGGCGAGCAACTCGGCCCGGCGCCGCTCGCTGATGAAGGAGGCGCGGAAGGAGTTGGCGGCCAGCCGGCGCAGGGCCTCCTGGTCGAGGGCGAGGGCCTCGCGCACGGCGCGGAAGTTGTCCTCCACGTAGCCGCCGAAGTACGCCGGGTCGTCGGAGTTGACGGTGACCAGCAGCCCGGCCTCCAGCATCTCGTCCAGCGGGTGGTCGGCGAGGGTGTCGATGCAGCGCAGCCGGACGTTGGAGAGCGGGCAGAGGGTCAGCGGGATCTGCTCGCGCACCAGGCGGGCGACCAGCTCGCCGTCCTCCAGGCAGCGCAGCCCGTGGTCGATCCGCTCGACGCCGAGGACGTCCAGCGCCTCGGTGATGTACGCGGCCGGGCCCTCCTCGCCCGCGTGGGCGACCCTCCGCAGCCCGGCCTCGGCGGCCCGGCGGTACACCTCGCGGAACTTCACCGGCGGGTGGCCGACCTCGGCGGAGTCCAGGCCGATGCCGGTGATCCGGTCGAAGTACGGACGGGCGGCCTCGAAGGTCTCCAGCGCGGACTCGGCGGACTCGTCCCGCAGGAAGCACATGATCAGCTGGGCGCTGATGCCGTACCGCTCCTCGCCGCGCTCCAGCGCCCGGGTCAGTCCGTCCACCACCGCGCCCAGCGGGACCCCGCGCGCGGTGTGCGCCTGCGGGTCGAAGAAGATCTCCGCGTGACGGACGCCCTGCTCGGCGGCCCGGGCCAGGTAGGCGTCGGCCAGGTCGGCGAAGTCGTCCTCGGTGCGCAGCACGGCCATCAGCGCGTAGTAGAGGTCCAGGAAGGACTGGAGGTCGCTGAAGGAGTACGCCTCGCGCAGCGCCTCGGTGTCGGCGTACGGCAGCTCTACGCCGTTGCGGGCGGCGAGTTCGAAGGCGAGTTCGGGCTCCAGGGTGCCTTCGATGTGCAGGTGGAGTTCGGCCTTGGGAAGCGGCATGGGCGATCTGTCCGAGCGTCGGCGGGATGGTTTCTGAGGAACGCGGAAAGATTCATCCTACGATCCGTGCCCACCGGCCGGGTGCAGCCGCGACGGTCCCCGGGCACCCTGGAGGAGGGGACTTCCGCCGAGGAGGCACCGAGATGCGGCACGCCGACGACCCGCACATCCGGCCCGCGGGCATCTCCCCGCACGCCCTGGGCAACGACACGCTCCTGCACGAGCTGGAACAGCTCCACCGCACGCGCCACGAGACCTTCCTGTACGGCTCGGAGGAGGCGCTGAAGCGGCACACGCTGCGCACCGGGGAGCTGGAGGCCGAGTTCCTGCACCGCTTCCCCGGCCGGCAGGTCACCGCGGCCCGGACCAGGGCCGGGGCCAGGGCCCGGGAGGCGGCGGCCCGGGTGGAGTCGCTGCCGGAGTGAGCGGAGCGGATCGCCCGCCCGCCGGGACACGCCGGGCGCGCCGAGGCGTGCCCGGAGCCGGGCGGTCAGGGAGGGTGTGAGGGCAGACGCACCGGACCCCGACCCACCTGGGAGCCCCGCATGCCCATCGCCAGCGTCAACCCCGCGACCGGCGAGACCCTCCAGACCTTCGAACCGCTCGACGCGGCCGGCATCGAGCGGCGGCTGGCCCGCGCCGAGGCCGCCTTCCACGGCTACCGCGGCACCACCTTCGCCGCCCGCGCCGAACTGATGCACCGCGCCGCCGACCTGCTGGACCGGGAGCAGGAGGCGGTCGCCCGCACCATGACCGAGGAGATGGGCAAGCCGCTCGCCGCCTCCCGCGCCGAGGCCGCCAAGTGCGCCAAGGCGATGCGCTGGTACGCGGACAACGCCGAGGCGCTGCTCGCCGACGAGCACCCGGCCCCGGCCGACGTCGCCGACTCCGGCGCCAGCCGGGCCTACGTCCGCTACCGCCCCCTCGGCCCGGTGCTGGCCGTGATGCCGTGGAACTTCCCGCTCTGGCAGGTCGTCCGGTTCGCCGCGCCGGCCCTGATGGCGGGCAACGTCGGCCTGCTCAAGCACGCGTCCAACGTGCCGCGCACCGCGCTGGCGATCGAGGAGCTGTTCCGGCGGGCCGGCTTCCCGGAGGGCTGCTTCCAGACGCTGCTGATCGGCTCGGGCGCGGTCGAGGGCGTGATCCGGGACCGCAGGGTCACCGCCGTCACCCTCACCGGCAGCGAGCCGGCCGGGCGGGCGGTCGCGGCCACCGCGGCGGACGAGGTCAAGAAGGCCGTCCTGGAGCTGGGCGGCAGCGACCCGTTCGTCGTGCTGCCGAGCGCCGACCTGGACGCCGCGGTGCGCACCGCCGTCCGGGCCCGGGTGCAGAACAACGGCCAGTCCTGCATCGCCGCCAAGCGCTTCATCGTGCACACCGACGTGTACGAGCGCTTCACCGCCGCCTTCACCGAGGCGATGCGGGCGCTGAAGGTCGGCGACCCGATGGACGAGGACACCGACGTCGGCCCGCTGGCCAGCCGCCAGGGCCGGGACGACCTGGAGGAACTGGTCGAGGACGCCCGCACCCGCGGCGCCCGGGTGGAGTGCGGCGGCGGACGCCCGGAGGGCTGGGATACCGGCTGGTTCTTCGAGCCCACCGTGCTGACCGGCATCACCCCGGCGATGCGGATCCACCAGGAGGAGACCTTCGGCCCGGTCGCCACCGTCCACCGGGTGGCCGACCTGGACGAGGCGGTGGCGGCCGCCAACGACTCGCCGTTCGGGCTCAGCTCCAACGTCTGGACCACCGACGAGGCCGAGCGGGAGCGCTTCGTCCGGGACATCCAGGCCGGCGGGGTGTTCTTCAACGGCATGACGGCCTCCCACCCGGCGCTGCCGTTCGGCGGCGTCAAGCGCTCCGGGTTCGGGCGGGAGCTGTCCGGGCACGGGATCCGGGAGTTCTGCAACGTCACCACGGTGTGGATCGGCTGAGCCGGACCTCCCGGCCCCGTGCCCGTCCCGGCCGGGTCAGGACGCCATGCGGTGCCGGCCCGGCCCGGGGGTCATCCAGCGGGCGATCACGCCGCCCATCGCGATGAGCGTCAGGCCCCAGAAGATCGCCATCGGTATCAGCACCGGCAGCAGGCTCACCTGGACGGCGACCATGCAGAGGCCGATCGAGAGCGCGATCATGAACGTCACCACGGTGGGGCTCAGACTGAGCAGCCAGTGCCAGACGCGGTGCCCGAAACCCTGGGCCCTGCGGGCTTCGGGACCCGCGGCGGCGTCGGCCTGGGCTTCGACTTCCTGGTACGTCAGCAGGTCCATCGGGATCGCCTCCAAGGCTGGACGGCTGGATGGGAGGAACGCCTGACCCGGGAGGGTCAGGAGGCCTTGCGGGGGGCCGAGGACTTCCGGGTGGCGGTCCTCTTCGCCGCCGGACTCCTCGTGGCGCCTGTCCCGGAGGTCTTCGCGGAGGCCTTCGCGGAGGTCTTCTCGGCGGACTTCTCGGCGGACTTCTCGGCGGACTTCGGGCCCGCCTTCGGGGCGGTCTTCCTCGCCTGGGCGCGCTTGCGCGGCGTGGGCTCCTCCTCGGCGCCGGCCTCCCCGGCGTCGACGTCCCCGGCTCCGGCACCCTCGGCTCCGGCGCCCCGCCCGCCCTTGGCCTGCTTGAGGCTGCTGCGCAGCGCCTCCATCAGGTCGATCACGTTGTCCGGCGCCTCGCCCGGCTCCTCCTCGTGCGGGACCTCCACGCCCTCCAGCCGCGCGGTGATCACCTGCTGCAGCGCCTGCTGGTAGTCGTCGTGGAGCTGGGCCAGGTCGAAGTCCTCGGAGAGGGTGTCCATCAGCGACCGCGCCATCTTGAGCTCCTGCGGCCGGACGGTGACGTCCCCCTCGGGCGTGATGCCGGCCACCGGGCGGACCTCGTCGGGCCAGATGCAGGTCTGGAGCACCAGGGTGTTGTCGTGCACCCGCAGCACCGCGGGCGACTCCCGGGTGCGCAGCGCGATCTTGGTGACGGCGATCTGCCCGGACTCGGTGAGCGCGTCGCGCAGCAGCGCGTACGGCTTGGCGGCGGCCTTGTCGGCGACGCCCACGTAGTAGGCCTTGGAGAACATCAGCGGATCGATCTCGCCCTCGTCCACGAAGGCCAGCACGTCGATGATCTTCTTGCTGGGCAGCGGCAGGTCGGCGAGGTCCTCGTCGGAGAGCGTCACGGTCCGCCCGTCGGGGGACTCGTACCCCTTGGCGATCTCCGCGTACGGGACCTCCTTCTCCTCCTGCTCGCAGTACCGCTTCATCCGCACCCGGCCGCCGTCCTTGGCGTGCACCTGGTGCAGCGGGACGTCGTGCTCCTGGGTCGCGGAGTACAGGTGGACGGGGATGCTGACCAGCCCGAAGCTGATCGTCCCCTTCCAGGTGGTCTGCATGGGGTCGCTCCTGACCGGCGCCGGGAACCGGCTGGCGCCGAGCACGCTCGGGATGCTCCTACGGCATGCCCCGAGAGTCCCACTCTGCCCGGATTCGCGCGGATCGTCCACACCGCGCCGACAATGGGCCGAGGAGGTCGATGCGGATGACCGTCCGGAGCCGGCAGGACCGGGACCAGGCGCCGCCGCCGGAGCGGTACGGCTACCTGGTGACGTACGCGGTGCGGGGCGAGCCCGGCACACGGCGCGCGGAGGTGACCGTCCTGCCCGGATACTCGCAGGAGGAGGACATCCCCCGGATCCTGGCCGCCCGGCTGACCGGGCGACCGGCGGACGGGGCCGCGATCACCGTCCTCGACGCGCGGCCGATCTGACCGCGCAGGTGCGGGCGATTTGAGCCCCAACAGAGCTTGGCAACCTTTTCGAATACTGACCATGCGTCAGATCTGAGGTTTCCATGCCACCTTTCCACCCACCCTGACCAGGCTTTTTACGTCCGGTAAGCGAACAGTTATCAAAGCATTGTTCCGATACTCGGGCGTAGAAGTTAGGTTGCGACGCAATGCGCGGGCAAGTCCCCCACCCTCCGGCGCGACGAGTCGAGGGTCACACCGCGCTGGAAAGGCACAGGGCACCTTGATGAGTGCGGACACCACCAAGCCCACGACGGCCACCAGGCTCCCCCACCAGCCGAGTCCGACCGGAGAGGGCGGCGACGGCCACCTGAAGGCCGGACTCAAGAACCGCCACCTGTCGATGATCGCCATCGGCGGCGTGATCGGCGCCGGCCTCTTCGTCGGCTCCGGCGCGGGCATCGCGACCACCGGCCCGGGCATCCTGCTCTCGTACGCGCTGGCCGGCGCGCTGGTCGTGCTCGTGATGCGGATGCTCGGCGAGATGGCCGCGGCCGACCCGCAGAGCGGCTCCTTCTCGGCGTACGCGGACCGCGCGCTCGGCCGCTGGGCCGGCTTCTCCATCGGCTGGCTGTACTGGTTCTTCTGGGTCGTGGTGCTCGCGGTCGAGGCGACCGCCGGCGCGAAGATCCTCAACAACTGGGTGCCCGGCGTGCCGCAGTGGGGCTGGGCGCTGATAGTGATGGCGGTGCTGACCGCCACCAACCTCTTCTCGGTCGCCTCCTACGGCGAGTTCGAGTTCTGGTTCGCCGGGATCAAGGTGGTCGCGATCGCCGCGTTCCTGGTGATCGGCACCCTCGCCGCCTTCGGTCTGCTGCCGGGCACCCACGCGGTCGGCGCCAGCAACCTCACCGGTCACGGCGGCTTCCTGCCGCACGGGGTGGGCGCGGTGTTCACCGGTATGCTCACCGTGGTCTTCGCCTTCATGGGCAGCGAGATCGTCACCCTGGCCGCCGGCGAGTCGGAGGACCCGGAGAAGGCGGTCAGCAAGGCCACCAACAGCGTCATCTGGCGCATCGGGATCTTCTACCTGGGCTCGATCCTGCTCGTGGTCACCCTGCTCCCGTGGGACTCCGCCGACGTGAAGGCCAGCCCGTACGTGGCGGTGCTGGACCACATCGGCATCTCGGGCGCCGGCCAGGTGATGGACGTGATCGTGCTGACGGCGGTGCTGTCCTGCCTCAACTCCGGGATGTACACCGCCTCCCGGATGGCCTTCTCGCTCGGCCAGCGCGGGGACGCGCCCAAGGCCTTCGCCACCGTGACCTCGCGCGGCGTGCCGCGGGTGGCCATCCTCTCCTCGGTGGTCTTCGGCTTCGTCGCGGTCTTCTTCAACTACACCTCGCCGGACACCGTGTTCGCCTTCCTGCTCAACTCCTCCGGCGCCGTGGCGCTCTTCGTCTGGCTGGTGATCTGCGCCACCCAGCTGCGGATGCGGAAGATCATCGAGCGCGAGATGCCCGAGCGGCACACCGTCCGGATGTGGCTGTACCCGTACCTGACCTGGACGGCCATGGGCATGATCGGGTTCGTCATGGCGTACATGTTCACCGACGCCGACGGGCGCAAGCAGATGTACCTGTCGCTGGTCGCCGCAGCCATCGTGCTGGCGGCCTCGGCCGTGGTGGGCCGACGGCGGCGGGCCGCGGTGGCGGCGGGCTCCTGACCCGCCCGCCCCGCGCGGG